>CAYUVJ010000212.1:0-4910 GCA_964447955.1 uncultured Gemmatimonadota bacterium | reverse complement strand
CCACGCCGGGGAGTTCCTTGGTCAGTCCGTAGATCGGCTGGGGCATCGCCTCTCGCTCCTTTTTCTGCTCAGTGGCCTCGACCGGCCGTCGTCTTCGATCGTCATTCTATCATAGGGTGAGAGCCCTTCGGCCGTCCGGTGGTTTCGTCGAATCCCCGGTTGCCGCCCCTCCGGCCCCGTCCTATCGTCGCGGGACGCATCCAGGAACGGACCCGGTCGGACGCCCCGGGTCCCCAGCCGGGGAGTACAACGGAAATGGAGTACGTGGAACTGGGCCGCACCGGCCTGAAGGTGAGCCGGGTCTGTCTGGGCTGCATGTCGTTCGGCACCCGGAAGTGGCGGCCCTGGGTGCTCGAGGAGGAGGAGTCCCACCCCATCATCAAGGCGGCGCTGGAGGCCGGCATCAACTTCTTCGACACGGCCAACATGTACTCGCTGGGGGTGAGCGAGGAGATCACCGGCCGGGCCCTGCGCGAATACGCCCGCCGGGACGAGGTGGTCATCGCCACCAAGGTCTACTTCCCGATGAGTGAGGACCCGAAGGACCGGGGTCTGAGCCGCCGCCACATCACCGAACAGGTCGAAGCCTCGCTGCAGCGGCTGGGGGTCGACTATATCGACCTCTACCAGATCCACCGCTGGGACTACGAGACCCCCATCGAAGAGACCCTGGAAGCGCTCGACGGGCTGGTCCGGCAGGGCAAGGTGCGCTTCCTCGGGGCCTCGAGCATGTGGGCCTGGCAGTTCGCCGAGACCCTGCGGCTCTCCGAGGTGAACGGCTGGGTCCGCTTCGAGAGCATGCAGAACCACTACAACCTGGTCTACCGGGAGGAGGAGCGGGAGATGAACCCGCTCTGTGTCCACCATGGGGTCGCTCTCATCCCCTGGAGCCCCCTGGCCCGGGGGATGCTCACCGGGTCCCGTACCCGGCAGCGGCCCGAACCCACCCTGCGGGCCCGCACCGACGACTACGGCCAGAAGGTCTACACCCCCGAGGTGGCCGCCCCGATCGTCGGGACCACCCGGCTCGATCACCTGGCCCCGGCCCTGGCCGCGGTCGACCTGGAACTCTCCGCCGAGGAAAGGCGGCGTCTGGAGGAACCCTACCGTCCGCACGCCGTACAGGGACACTCGTGAGGTGACTGACCAGGGAGGACTGTGATGGCGGTGGATGGATCAGCGACCGTCAGTCGGTTCGAACAGGTCGCCTGGGGCCGACTCGAACGTGACGTCGGCCTGCTCGGCGTCCTGGTCATCGGGATCTTCCCGGCCGTCAGACCCCTCAAGGAATGGATGGAGGCGGAGGCCGGCAGGATGCTGCTCTTCTTCTCGGTCACCACGCTCTGGCTCGTCCTGTTCCCCTACCTGGCAGCCCGGTACCGCGGTGCGCGAGGGCTGCTCCGCCCGCCGCCGATGATCCGGATCGTCCGAGAGGGCGTGCTGGCGATCCCGCTGACGGTCGTGGCGATGCTCATCGGGATCGTCGTCTACATCGGGATGAGGCTCTTCGCGCGCGGACAGGTGGAACCGGTAGATTCGCTGGGTGTCAGCGGACTTCAGCTCTCCATGCCGTGGATTCTCACCCTGGCGTTCCTGGTCTGTGTCGCCGCCCCCCTGACCGAGGAGATCTACTTCCGCGGATTCCTCTACCCGGCCCTGAAGAGGCGCTTCCCGCTGTGGCTGGCGGCGGCTGTGCAGGCTGCACTCTGGTCCCTGCTCCACGAGTACCCCGCTCCGATCATCTTCGGCCTGTTCCTGATCGGCCTCTTCCTGGCCTGGCTCTACGAACAGCGGAAGACCCTGCTGACCCCCATCGCCGTGCATATGATGATGAACACGTTTGCACTCCTGCCGGTCTTGGTACTTATGGCCGTCAACCGGCACACTCCGGCAGTTGACTGGCAGGAAGCGCGAGAAAAGCCCGCTTGGCTGCACAGCACCCTGGTGACCCGGAGGATCGAGCTCAAGGAGACTGCGGACCAGCAGAGGCACTGGGCGCTGGATAACCCGGGGCTGGCCGGGGAGCGGGACTGGAAGGCCGAGATAGCAGCTCTGGATGACATCACGGTACGCTTCCCGGCGGAGACCGATGAGATCATCAAAGCCCGGCTCGGCATGGCCGAGGTCTATCTCCTCAGACTCGAGGACACGCGGCGCGCGGTCCAGATGGCACGGACGGTCTCGGCGGACCCGAAGGGCGATCTCCGGCAGCGCAGCTGGGCCCTGCTCCTGGAATCGGGAGGCCTGCTCCTCCTCGGAGACGCGGAATCTGCTTCCGATACCCTGGAGCGGGTGGCGATCCTGCTGGCGCAGGCTGGAGATCCCCACCCGGACTTGAGGTGCTGCCGGATCCAGTTGGTGGCGGTCTTGGACCGTCCGTCCGGTGGCGGGTCCGGACCTGAACGCTCCGAGAGATCGGCGCTCCGGCGGATCCTCCGGGACTACGCCGACTACCATTGATCAACCGGCGGCACCCGTCCGCTGCATGATAGTCCCGGCGATGCTCAATCCGAGATAGAGTACGACCAGCAGCGTCAGGATGATCCTGCGCCCGATCCCAAGCGAGCCATAGGTCACCTGGAAACGGCCTTCCCGATCCCATCTGGTGCGACCGTTACGGTTCAGATGTCCATGGCTCAGGGCCATGGCGAACAGGTTGACGACGGGGATCCCGAAACCCATCCCGTAGATCCAGACAGAGAATACCCTCCCGAGGGCCCGGCCGAAGGTGAGCTGATCCCCCGTCGCGGTCCGGACCTCGATCTTCAGGAACCACTTGCCGATGGTGGTCCCGAACAGGGCGAAGGCGGTCGCTTCCGCGAAATTGAAGAGGAACAGCGAGACCATGCCGGTGACCACATCGGGGATCTTCGGGAGCAGGGGCTGAAAAGCCGCCAGGAGCGTGAACACCGGGATCGCCCAGAGCTGCACATCGATCATCCGGGCGAAGAAGCGCAACCAGGGATGGGGAGCGACCGGATCAAACCGCTCTTTGAAACGGTCCCGATCCTCATTAGGAGGAGCGACACCGGGATTCCCGGGGAGGGGTGCGAATTCGGGTTCCATGGTCGGACTCCGGCGTGTTGACCGAGGACGATGAATCAACGGGTCGGCTCAACCGGGTCGGTGAGGCGGTGAGATTCTATCCTTCGTTGACGGACATGTTAAGCGGAATGGAATCCTCACGGCTGATCCCGGCGTCTCCTTCCTGGATGTGACCTGGATTGCCGCACACTATCCTGGCCACTATGATTTACGCCGTGTTAGATGCCATCGTCTACGGAACCTGCTCAGCCCGGAACAGCCGTTCGGTCTCAGGTCCAGCCCTGGTCGTCCTGGTTGCGATCTCCATACTGACCGCAGCCAGGCCCGCGAACGCCCAGGAGGTGCGGCCGGTGCAGGGGCGGGTCCTGGACGCGGCCACCGGAGCCTCCTTGCCGGCCACCAACATCATGGTCCTGGGGACCAACCGCGGCACCATCACCAACGCCGACGGCAACTGGCTCATCATGCTCCCGTCCGGTCCGCAGACCCTGGTCTTCAGCTACGTCGGCTACGCCTCGGACACCCTCCGGGTGGCCCCGGAGGGACCGGTCACCTACCTCGCCCGCCTGAGGCGCATCGTGCTGGAGAACCCGCCGCTGACCATCTACGGGGCCGACCCGGCCCGGGCCATCCTGCGCCGGGCCATCGCCGCCAAGGACTCCCTGCGGGCCGGCCTGGAGAGCTATCGTTTCGAGGCCTACACCCGGGGGACCATCACCCGCGAGGACTCCATCGCGGGTATCTCCGAGAGCTTCACCACCGGCTACTGGAAGCTGGGCGAGCGGCTGCGCGAGGAGATCCGCCAGCGCCGCACCACCGAGAACCTGCCCGATGTGACCGGGATCCAGGGGGTGCTGGGGATCCAGGACTTCTCGGCCGACGACATCGAGGTGGCCGGCAACCGCTACATCGGTCCGCTCCATCCCGACGCGCTGAAGTGGTACGACCCGGTCCTGCTGGAGACCGAATGGCGGGACGGGCAGGAGATCTACCGCATCGCCCTGGAACCGGCCAGCCGCCTGGTCCCCCTGCTGCGGGGCGAGGTGCGCATCGCCGAGGGTTCCTGGGCCCTGGTGGGCATCGACCTGCGCCCGGCCGAGACCATCCCCATCCCCTTCGTCCACGACCTGGCCATCCACTGGCGGCAGGGCTTCCGGCGTCAGCAGGAGGGCTACTGGCTGCCGGGCGAACTGCGGCTGGTGGGGGGGATGACCATCGTGATCGGGCCGATCTCGATCCCCCGGATGGGCATCGACCAGACCTCGATCCTCTACGCCTACGAGATCAACGTCCCCATCCCCGACTCCATCTTCGCCCGCACCGAGGCGGTCATGGCCCTGCCTGAAGCGGCTGAGGTCGACTCGCTATACTGGGAGCACAACGTCTTCCTGCCGCTCACCGAGCGGGAGGAGGTGGCCTACACCCGGCTGGACAGCACCCAGACCCTGGAGCGCCAGTTCGCCCCGGAGGGTTTCGGCATGACCTTCTCAGGCGATGAGGACAGCATGACCCTCGGGATCGGCCGGGGGAGCGGCCCGGTGGGTGAGGCCCTGGGCTGGCTCTTCCAGGGACTCGACCTCTGGTACGACCGGGTGGAAGGGACCCACCTGGGCTATCACCTGCAGTCGAATCCCTTCGGTGGACCGCTGACGCTCCGGGCGCGTGGAGGACAGGGCCTCTCGGCCGAGCTCTGGAGCTGGGAGACCGGGGCCGAGCTCACGCTCGGTCGGGTGGGTCTCACCGCCGCCTGGTACGACCGGGTGGCCGCTTCACCCGATGCCGGGTTCTATCCGACCCTGCTCAACACCCTGATGACGGTCCTGATGAAGGAGGACTATCCCGACTATCACCGGGCCCATGGCCTG
>CAYUVJ010000211.1:0-4925 GCA_964447955.1 uncultured Gemmatimonadota bacterium | reverse complement strand
TCCTTATTCAGCGTGATCGACGCGGTGCTCCTGGAGCCCTACCGCTTCGAGGAACCCGACCGGCTGGCCCTGGTCTTCAACGCCTATCCGATGGCGGTGGGTTCGGCCGACATCGGCGCCAACGCCAGCGGCGACTACTTCTTCCGGCGGGAGGGGATCGAGGCCTTCGAGGAGATCGGCCTCTATGGGAACGGCAGCAGCACGGTGGGCGACCCGGGCAGCACCGAGCAGATTCACTCCCTGCACATCACCCCCTCCCTGCTGCCCACCCTGCGGGTCCAGCCCGTCCTGGGCCGGGGGTTCACCGACGAAGAGATGGACCCGGGCAACGGGCTGAAGGTGCTCCTGACCCACGGTTTCTGGCAGGAGCGTTACGCCGGCGACCCCGGGGTCCTGGGGCGGGAACTGCGCGTCAACGGTGAGCCCTGCACCATCGTGGGGGTCATGCCCGAGGACTTCGTCTTCCTCGGCCAGAGCGACTTCCGGATCGTGCTGCCGATCGTGATCCCGGAGGAGGCGCGGGGGCTGGACTCCCTGCACAGCAACAACTTCCAGATGATCGCCAGGCTCGCCCCCGGGGCGACTCTGGAGCAGGCCCGCAGCCAGATCGATGCTCTGAACGAGACCCTGACCGAACAGTCCCCACTGCCCAATGCAAAGCAGATCCTTGAGGATGCGGGCTTCATGACCCGGGTCGAGGACCTGAAGGGCTTCCTGCTCCGCGACATCCGTCCCACCTTCATGATGCTCTGGGCCGGGGTGGGACTGGTGCTGCTGATCGGGTGCGTCAACATCGCCAACCTGATGATGGCCCGCTCCAACGTCCGGATGCGGGAACTGGCCACCCGGTTCGCCCTGGGGGCCGGACGGGGCCGTCTGTCCGCCCAGATGGTCACCGAGAGCCTGGTCATCGCCACCATCGGCGGGCTGCTCGGACTGGGGGCGGGAGCCCTGGGACTGCGGCTCCTGGAGACCCTGGGGGCGAACGAGCTCCCCCGGGGGAGTCTCATCGGGATCGACGGGGAAGCCCTGCTCTTCACCCTGGGGATCTCCGTGCTGGCCGGTCTGATCTTCGGGATCGTCCCCCTGTTCCATGTCTTCCGCTCCGACCTGAAGACCCTCCTGCACCAGGAGAGCCGCGGGGGGACCTCCGACAAGCGCACCATGCTGGTCCGCAGCGGTCTGGTGGTCCTGCAGATCTCCCTGGCCTTCGTGTTGCTCATCGGCGCCGGCCTGATGTTCACCAGTTTCCGCAACGTCCTGCAGGTGGATCCCGGGTTCGAACCCGACCCGGTGCTGACCGGCTACGTCCGCCTGCCCGGTTCCCGCTACCCGGACGCCGCCAGTCGCGTCGGTTTCACCGACCGCTTCCTGGAAGGGGTCCGGGCCCTGCCCGGGGTGACCGCGGCCAGCGTGACCAACCAGGTCCCCTTCTCGGGGGACAACAGCGCCAGCGCCATCTTCCCGGTGGACCACGAGATGGAGGAAGGGGAGTCGATCCTGGCCCCGGTCACCAACGTCGTCGGGCCGGAGTACTTCGAGGCGCTGGGCATCCCCCTGCTGGCCGGCCGGCCGCTCGAGGAATCCGATACGGACGATACCGAGAACGTCATCGTGATCGACGAATGGCTGGCCGAACGCTACTGGCCCGAGACGGGGGCTCTCGGTCGACAGATGTCCCGGGGAGTACCCGGAATGGAACCCGACCCGGACCAGATCTTCACCGTAGTCGGGGTGGTGGGGAGCATCCGGCAGAACACGCTGGAGGGAGGCTGGACACCGGTCGGCGCCTATTACCATACCTACAAACAGACGGGTCTGGGCTTCCTGACCGTCGTGGTCCGGACGGCGGTGGAGCCCACCTCGGTCACCTCGGCGGTCCGGGGTGCGCTCAGCGGTATCGACCCCGACCTGCCCTTCTTCGGGGTCGAGACCCTGCGGGAGCGGATCGACGATTCCCTGCGCAGCCGGCGGTCGGCCATGATATTGCTGCTCGTCTTCTCCGGGGTGGCACTCTTCCTGGCGGCGGTCGGGATCTACGGAGTGCTGGCCTACGCGGTGACCCAGCGGACCCGCGAGTTCGGGGTGCGCATGGCTCTGGGGGCCACCAGCGACCGGATCTTCCTGATGATCGTGGTCCACGGGCTGAAGGTGCTGGGGATCGGACTGGCGGTCGGGATCGGTGCGGCGCTGGGTCTGGTCCAGCTGGTCCGCTCCCTGCTCTACGGGGTGGCCCCGACCGACCCGGTGGTGCTGGGGGTCGTGGTGCTGGTACTGGCCGCGGTGGTCGTCTTCGCCTGCGTGCTGCCGGCCCGGCGGGCCATACGGATCGACCCGGTGGTGGCGCTCAACCGTTGATCGAGCGCCTGCCGACAGGCATCACGCCGGGCGATGTGGCATCGACCGTGATCGGGCTGAGCCCGGGGGATCACTCGTAGCGCAGCGCCTCGACCGGGTCGAGCCGGGAGGCCCGGACCGCGGGGTAGACCCCGAAGAAGACCCCGATCAGCCCGGAGAAGACGATCGCCCCAATGGCGGCCTGCATGTTGACCACGGCCGGGAAGGACTCCCCGGCCAGACTCGAGATGATGGCCGCCAGTCCGGTCCCCAGCAGCCAGCCGACCACGATCCCGGCCGCCCCGCCCGCCATGGCCAGGACCATCGATTCCAGCAGGAACTGGATGAGGACATCGCTCCGTTTGGCCCCGACCGCCTTGCGGATGCCGATCTCCCGGGTCCGTTCGGTCACCGAGACCAGCATGATGTTCATGATCCCGATGCCGCCGACCAGCAGTGAGATGCCGGCGATCCCCCCGCCGACCAGCTTCATGATGAGGATGACGCTGTTGATCTCCTCGATCTGGTCCCCGGCCGATTCCACCTGGAAGTCCTCACCGAAGCGGTGGTAGCGCTTCAGGGTCCGGCGGATGCCCGCCACCACCTCCTGGGGGTCGGCCCCCAGCTCGGCCTGGACCTGGAGGAAGGACAACTGGCGGCGACCGGTCAGACGCTTCTGCAGGGTGGTGATGGGGATGACCGCCTGATCCCCCATGTCCTCGTCGAAAACCCGCTTCTCCTCCATCACCCCGATCACATCGAAACGTTCCCCGTTGATCTTGATCTCCTGACCGAGCGGGTCCTCGGTGCCGAACAGGTCCTGGGCCAGGGAGAAGCCGAGCACGACCACGTTGCGCCAGTCCTCCAGGTCGGTCCGGTTGAGGAAGCGGCCCCGGCCGACCTGCCAGTCCATAGCCCGGGTGAACCCCAGGGTGGTGCCGATCACCTGGGCGCTCGTGGAGACCTTGCCGTAACGCAGGTTCCCCCCGGTCCCGTCCCGCGGGATGATCGAGCGCACGCCCGGCACCTCCTCCTCGATCCGGGCGATGTCCTCCATCACCAACTGCTCGTTGTGGGTGCGTCGTACCCACCGTCCCTCGTCGTCACGGTAGAAGGTCCGCGGATTGCTGACGAAGATCAGGCTGATCCCCCCCAGCCGGTCCAGCTCACTGGTCACCCGGGTACGCAGGCCCTCGGCCAGCGAGACGATCCCGGTCACCGAGGCCACTCCGATGAGCAGCCCGAGCAGGGTCAGGAAGGAGCGGAGCTTGTTCGTCCGGAGCTGGTCGAGCCCGATCCAGATCGGTTCGAGGATGTTCACCCGTTCACCTCCGCGGCCCGGGCGGGCCGCCCCGGCCGACAGCCGCGATCTCGACGGCCGCCTCACCGTTCCGGCGGTCCCACTCCGCCTGGGCGTCGGGATGGACCTCATCACCCACGGCCAGTCCCGACAGGAGCTGGATACGGGTGTTGCTCTCCACCCCGGTCGTCACTTCATGTTCGACCCATTCCTCGCCCTGCCGGACATAGACGATCCTCTTCGCGACCTCCCGGGTGGGGCGTCCCTCTTCATCTTCCCGGAAGACCTCAGTCACCGCCTCGATGGGCAGGAAGGGGGTCTCCTCCACCCGCTGGATGATGATGTCCACATCGGCCGTCATGCCGTGCCGGAGCCGAGGATCGGCCTCCAGGACCTCGATCTCGGCGTCGAAGCTCACCACCTGGGAACCCTGCTTGATGCTTCCGGTGGGTGCCAGTCGGCGCAGCCGGCCTCGGAAGGTCTCACCTGGCAGGGCATCGACCCGGATGTCCGCCTGCAGACCGGGACGGACCTCACCGATATCCACTTCCGAGACCTGGATGGCGACGATGAGTCGGGTGGGGTCCCCCACCTTGAACAACACACTCCCCTGATTGGTGGAGACCGCCGAGGTGACCAGTTCCCCTTCTTCGACCGGCCGTTCGGTGACGATCCCCGTCATGGGCGAGACGATCTCATAGTCCTGCAGCAGCAGGGAGTCCGAAGCCACCCGTACAGCGTCGCCCTGAGCCCGGACCTCCCGTTCCAGGATCTGCAGTTCCAGGCGCTGCTGGGCCCGACTGCTGAGGGCCACCTCATAGGAATACTCGGCCCGCTCGAGCTCTTCCCTGGGGATGATCCCATCGGTGTAGTTCTGCCGTTTCTGTTCGAGCTGGCGCAGCTGTTCAGCCAGGTCCATATCGGCCCGGGTCACCGAGGCTCTCTTCCCGGACAGCTGCAGGGCCTTATTGGGATCGGGATCGATGACGGCCAGCAGCTCACCCTGGCGAACCTGGTCTCCTTCGTCGGAGAGCAGCCGGGTGATACGACCCGCGACCTGGGACTTCACCTCGACCGTGCGGTCCATCTGGATGGTCCCGGTCTCGGCCAGCCGGCGGACCACCAGGCCCTGCGCTACCTGGACCGGGGTGATCACAGTCCCGGTAGCACCCTGTCGCCGGCCAAGATTGACCACGACCAGGATCACCAGGAGGATGAGCACGAGCCATATCCAGCGGCGGCGTTTCTTGGGCATCACGGCTTGCCGGCCAAGCCGCAGTAGCCGGTG
>CAYUVJ010000210.1:0-4926 GCA_964447955.1 uncultured Gemmatimonadota bacterium | reverse complement strand
CACCGCAGCGAGCGAGAGGGCCAGACAGATGCATCTTAGACTTGCCGGGTAAGGACCGGTCACGATCCCACCTCCGTTCAGGGTCTGACCCGTTTCTAGCCCCCCTGCTCCAGCCGGTCAACCCGGCTCGAACAGGAGAAGACCCCCTCCGGACCGTGCCGGCGGGGGTCTTCTCGGCGCTACTGACCGTTATACAGTCCGGTCAGACCTCTCTGAACTCAGCGCTCCGTCCAGAGGTCGGGCAGGATGACCGCCGAGGTCGAGACCTGTCGGCCGTCCACGCTCAATACCACCCGGTACTCGCCGGGCGGCATCGGGACCTCGATGAAATCGGGATCGCCGCGCTGCTGGCCACCGGGGCCAGCGAAGCCGCCGCCCCCTCCTCCACCGCCCGCTCCCCGCCGCTGCTGCTGCCGCTGGAAGGCTTCCTTCTCCTGGGGAGTGCGTTCCCGGGTCCCCTGCAGGTCCCAAGCGACCTGGTGGAGTCCAGCCTCTATCTCACCCTCGTACTCCCGGATGAGCCGTTCGCCGGCAAAGACCATCACCTTGACCTCGCGGGCGTCCGACTTCAGCCAGTAGTTGATGAGGGCGTCCGAGGTCTCGTTCTCTCCGGCGAAGTTCTGGGATGAGTGTTCGGGGGAGAGACCGCGGACCCAGCGGATCCTCGGCTCCACCCGGAAGAGGGCGAAGGGCCCCGTCAGAGCCTCGGCCGTCATCCCCTGCAGCGGGGTGATGTCGGTGATGAAGAAACCCCGGCCGTGCGTACCGGAGATCAGGTCGTTCTCCCGGGGGTGGATCTTCAGGTCGTGTATCGGCACCGCCGGCATGTCGTTGCGGAGCTTGGCCCAGTGACCGCCGCTGTCCAGTGAGACGTAGACCGCTTTGTCGGTCCCCGCGAAGAGCAGATCACCGTTCACCCGGTCCTCGCGGATGACGTTGACCGAATCGTCCGGCAGTCCGGCCGAGATGGCGGTCCAGGTCTCCCCGTAGTCGGCGGTCTTCCAGACGAAGGGACGAAAGTCGTCCCGCCGTAAGCCGGTCACGGTCACATAGGCCACCGCCGGGTCGTGGTAGGAGGCGACCACCCGGCTCACCCAGAATCCCGGCCAGCCGGGGATCTTGTCGTTGAGCAGGGTCCAGTTCTCCCCTCCGTCCCGGGTCAGCTGGACGTTCCCGTCGTCGGTCCCCACCCAGATGACCCCGGGGATGATAGGGGACTCATCGATGGTCGTTATGGTGCAGTACTGGATGTTCCCGGTCCCCTGGATCTTGGCCGGGTCGTTGGTGGTCATATCGGGGCTGACCTCCTCCCATTCCTCACCCCGGAACGAGGAACGGAGAAGGACGTTGGCTCCGTGGAAGATGACGTTCGAGTTATGGGGGGAGATCAGGATGGGCGCACACCAGTTGAACCGCAGCGGCTCCTCGCCCTGGGGCCGGTTGTAGCGGATGGAGCGGGACTCCCCGGTCTTCTGGTCCAGTCGGCGGATCGGCCCGAACTGGCTCTCGTTGTAGAGCCAGCGGCTGTCGACGTGGTCGACCTCGTTGTACATCCCGTCGCCGCCCCCAACCCCGTACCAGTCCTCGAGGCGGATCGCCGCCCGGCTGCCCCCGGGAATGGAACTGGGCCCCTTCTGGGAGCCGTTGTCCTGGAGACCACCGTAGACGTTGTAGGGGTACTCCATGTCGTAGCCGATCGAGTAGATCTGGGCCAGCGGGAGGTAGTCTGGGAAGTACCAGTTCTGACCGCCGTCATAGGTGATCCCCATACCGTGGTCGTGCCCCAGCAGCATGTGGTCGCTGTCGTTCGGGTTGATCCAGAGAGCGTGGTTGTCCCCTCCGAACCGGAAGGCCCGTTCCCAAGTCTTGCCGCCGTCCGTCGAATGGGTGACACCGACCCCCAGGTTATAGACATGCTTGGAATCGTTGGGGTCGACCCTGATCTGACCGTAGTAGTAGGGCGGGCTGCCCCCCGGGGCCCCCTCCTCGTTGACCTTGCGCCAACTGCGGCCCCCGTTATCGCTGCGGTAGACCTCGTTGCCGATGGTCCGCACCCGCGGGGGGCGTCCCTCGAGCAGTTCCTGCCGGCGCTCCTCGACCGGAACCTCCTCGGAGTTGGCGTTCTCGACGATGGCGTAGACGATGTCGGAGTCCTGGACCGAGACCGAGATACCGATCCGGCCCAGCATCCCGCCCGGCAGGCCGCCTTCCAGCTTCTGCCAGCTCCGTCCGCCGTTGGTGGTCTTGTAGATCCCGCTCCCCGGCCCGCCCTCGTTGAAGGTCCAGGGCCGTCGGACTTTGTCATAGGCGGTGGCGTACAGGGTGTTGGGGCGACGCGGGTCCATAGCCACGTCCACCACGCCGATGTCCCGGCCTTCCGCCTGGACGCTCAGCACCTTGTTCCAGGTCCGGCCTCCGTCGGTGGTCTTGTAGAGACCGCGTTCGGGATTCTCACTGTAGAGATGACCCAGCGCGGCCACGTAGACCGTGTTAGGGTCGCGCGGATGGATGACGATCCGCCCGATGTGATGGCTCTCGTCCAGGCCGACGTGGGTCCAGGTCTCGCCCGCGTCGGTGGACTTGTAGACCCCGTCCCCGTAGTAGACACTGCGCGAGTTGTTCCCTTCGCCGGTTCCCAGGTAGAGGATGTTCGGGTCAGAAGGCGCCAGTGCGACCGCACCGAGCGAGATGATGTCGGTGTCGTCGAGGAGCGAGGTGAAGGTCCGTCCCCGGTTCTCCGTCTTCCACAGTCCGCCCGTTGCGGTCGCGGCGTAGAAGACGTGGGGCTGCTGCAGCGGGACGGTGAAGTCGACGAACCGTCCCCCCTGGGGGGTCGGCCCGATCTCCCGCCATTCGAATCCGGCGAGCACGCCGTCGGGCACCGTCTGGGCCTGGGCGAACGCCGGTAGGGATACGGCCAGCGCCAGCACCGTCGGCAGCCACCCGCGCCTGATGCGGTTCTTCATGCGGTCATCTCCTCTCGTACCGGTGGGGCGGCAACGGCGGTCGGTTCCCTGGGGATCATGACCGTCGGCCGGTGTGCAGCCCCGGCTCGGGACCGGCCGGACTACACCGATGTCTGTCCCTGCTACCGTCAGCACCACGGTTTGCTTCGGCAGGATACCGGAAAGAGAGAGGGCCCGGGATCAGCGATCCCGGGCCCTCCGTGGTTCGGGCTCCCCGGACCGGGGAGCGGAGTCAGAACCCTCAGCCCCAGGTCTGGCGCTGAGGGGCCGAACTCAGGTCGAGTTGGGCGGGGGCTACGCCGGCCGTCGAAGGCATCGATGAGCTTCGAGTCAGGGTCGGGCAGCAACGGGAAGGAGGCCGAGAACTGCGTCCCCCAGGCTTTTTTACCATCGACCGAGGAACGGACCGCCCCCAGCAGGATCAGTACCGCTACAGCCGTCAGACTGCTGCGAACGATGGTTCTCATGGCATCACCAGACCGGTATCGCCGCAGGATCCCGATCCCGCGGGCGGGGTGGCGTGGACAAACGTAAAGGAGATGATAGTGAGTCCGGCGACGTTATCAAGTCGGGAACCGCATGATTTTACGGCAAATCGGACCGTTCAGTCCCGTAATCCCGCCAGCAGGGTGTCCACTCTTCGGCGGATGTCGTTCCGACTGTCCCGGAAGACGGCCAAGACCTCCGCCTCGGTCCCCTCGGCCTGGGCCGGGTCGGTGAGTGGCCAGTGGATCTTGCGGGTGCCCGGCGGCAGGACCGGGCAGTGTTCGTCGGCGTGACCGCAGACGGTGACCACCAGGTCAGCCCAGGCCAGCATGGGCTCTTCCAGTCGGGTGGATGCCTGTTCCGAGATGTCGACACCCGCTTCGGCCATCACCGCGATGGCCCGGGGGTTCTGTCCGTGGGCCTCGATCCCGGCCGAGGCCACCTCGAACCGGTCTCCTCCCAGGTGACGGGCCCAGCCTTCGGCCATCTGAGAACGGCAGGAGTTGCCGGTGCAGTGGAACAGGATGCGGGTCGGTAGGTTCATCGTCCTCGCTCGGGGCATGGAGACCGGCCCCCTACTCGGATCCGGTGTCTTCGCTGAAAGTGACCCGGGCCTTCACCTGCCCGATGCCGGGTCCCGTCTCCCGGTGCCGGATGACTCCCCGGGTCACTGAGTATGACGTCCTCCACGAGTCGGAACATCCGCCGGTTCTCTTCATCGAAGCGAAAGTCTCATGGGCACCGCTGTTGGTGTCCCGGCTGATGATCACGATTGGTCGGTTGGGGCCCCCGACCTGGTTCCAGTTGGTGACCATTCCGGTGCAGAGGTCGCGCACCTGCTGAAGGGTCAGTCCCCGGACCGGGTGACCGGGGTGGATAGGCACTAGGAGCCCCGTGTGTCAGGCAGGTGACACGCGGGTTACATCACGTCAGGGGTATGTTCGGACCCCTCCAGGGTCGGCGGGCCGGTCGAGACCGGCCCGCCCTGCGGATATCTGAACCCTGACCGGACCCGGCTGCGTAGAGCGAAGGTGGGAGTCCTTCTCCACCGCCGGTGTAAGACTAAAGGGGATCCGAGATGACCGGAAAAGAGCGGTTGCGTGACCTGATGTCGGCCCCCCCCACCCCCGAGCAGATCCGTCAGCGAGCCGAGAAGGGCTGGAACCTGGCGGCTGTCGAGTGGGAGAGGTCCGGAGAGAGCGGCGGCACCGATGCCGGTCTGCTCAAACTCCAGATCCCCTACGGTCTACGGATCGCCGAGGACTGCCGCCACCTGGAGGAGCATCCCGACGAACGGGAGACGATGACCCATATGCTGGAACTCATCGTCGAGGACCGCTCTCTCTCGGAGGTGGCCGAAGGCCTGAACGCCCATGGTTCCGCGACTCGGGAAGGCCGACCCTGGCGTCAGACCGACGTCTTCTACATGCTCCCCAGGCTCATCGAAGTGGCCCCTCAGATCTTCTCGAGCGAG
>CAYUVJ010000209.1:0-4936 GCA_964447955.1 uncultured Gemmatimonadota bacterium | reverse complement strand
GAAGTCTACCCGGCACTGGCCTTCGATCAATTGTTCAAAGACAGTGTGCAACACGGCGACAAGAGCGTGCTCGATGCCGTGCTCACCGATGCAAAAGACGTTCGTCGTCATGTCAGCCGTCTGGATCAGCAGAAGCTGGATGAGTATCTCAATTCCGTTTGGGAAGTCGAGCAGCGAATCGATCGTGCCGGGCAGCGCGTCCACCCCGATATCCGGTGCCTGCCGGTCGAGCCGGAAGGTGGTCGTCGACCAGGGGGAGAAGTCGAGCCCAGACTCGGCCCGCACCCGCCACAGGTACTCGCCGTCACCGCTGCCCCCCACCCCGACCCCCATGCTGGTGGATGAGGTTGAGTTCTCGTAGAAGGTGGCGGCGAACCCGGTGTCGGTCCCGATGGTCAGCTGCAGGAAGTACTGCGAGGCCCCGCTGACCGCGTTCCAGCTCAGGGTGGTCACGTCCTGGTTGCTCCAGTCCCCGCCGGTCACACTGACCAGCACCGGCTGGTCCATGATGGCGGCCGAGATGATGATCTGTCGGGCGATCCAGGAGGACATGTTCCCCACCTTATCCACGGCGTGGACCTCCCAGAAGTAGCTGCCGTTGGGGATGTCCTCGGTGGCGGTGTAGCTGAGAGTGGCCGAGTTGACCGTGCTCTCGTGGACGATCTCACCCAGACTGCTGTTGGTCCCCACCCGCACGACGTAGTGGTCGAGTCCGCTCAATCCGGCATCGTCCGAGGAAGTCCAGGTGAAGGTCGGCCGCTGGGTGGCGACCGTCTCGCTGGGGGTTGGGGTCAGCAGGGTCGGCTCGCTGGGATCGTCCGCGTCGAAGGCGACCCAGCCCTCCGCCCACTGGGTGTAGGAGTAGTTATACGCACCGTCCACCAGCCAGAAGTAGAGATGGTTCGACCCATCGTTCACCTGACCGGTCAAGACCAGGTCGAAGTACCACTTCCCGTTCCCGCTGTCGTAGGAGACGGCCGCCGTGTCGGTAATCTGGGTCTCATCCTGGGGCGGTTCGTCGGTCTCCCCAGCGGCGAACAGTTTGAAGCGTACGCCGGCGATGCCGCTGGGATCGGCCGGCGCTGTGAACCAGACCCGCATCTCCGTGTCGTCATTGGTCCAGTCACTGGTCGCGGTGCCCGACTCCCCCACATCCAATCCGGTGGCCGGGGTGGGCGCGGTGCCGTCCACCAGGACCGTGCCGATGGGCACGAAGGCGTGGTCGGCATCGAAGGGGTAACGCCCCTCGTAGTCCTCCACCGTCGAGACGGTGTCGTAATCCAGCATCAGGTAGATCGAGTGGAGTCCCTGGGTGGACGGGGCGATGAGGGTGAATCCTATGTTGGTGGCCGTCCCGGGGTAGTTGTCGGGCAGGGTCACCGTGGAGAATTGCTGTCCGTCGCCGCCGATCCCGTACACCAGAACGACGTCCGAGCCCAGGTTCATCTGCTGCCAGGCGGTCACATCCACGCTGGCCCACACCTCACCCCCCGGTTTGGCGAAACCGGAAGCCGTCCCGCTGTTATTCAGGTTGACCCCGGTCACCGTGAAACCGAAGCCCTCGCTCAGGACCGGGTCGTATTGGTTGAGCTGCCCCGCCAGCACTGGGATGTGCGGACTCGGGTCGCTGCTGAGGTAGGTCGCACCGCGGACCGTCTCGACGAAGACGTCGAATATGCCCGCCGCCACCTCGAAGATGTAGCCCCCATCCAGGGGAGTGATGAGCGAGTCGGTCCAGGCGGCATTGCCGGACGGGCGCAGCCGGACCTTGGCCCCCTGGAGCGGAGTCGTCCCGTCCACATCGTAGACTGTACCGGCCAGGGTGGCGTCGGCGATGACGGTGAGGGTGCCGACCGGGATGAACTCCCAGTCCACGTTCCAGAAACGGGCGTCGTAGCGCAGCAGGGCACCCGCCTCGGCGGTGGTTCCGGAGACGCGCTTGACGTAGACCGTATAGATGCCGCCGGTGGTCGGGGCGTTGAAATTGAAGGTGGCCGTCCCATTGGCCCCGGGATAGACGGGCGTGACACCCAACGAGTACCCGGCGTAGCCCGTGGAACCGAGACCGAGGGTCAGCCATTCATCGACCGATGGCGTCACCTGGTCGTTCCAGGCGACGAACTCCATCGACACCGAGACCGCGTCGCCGGTACTGACCGTATCGGTGATGCCGGTTCCGTTGATCTGGATGTTCGCCCCCCCGAAGGTCGGTCCTCGGGTGATGTCCAGGTCCTTCACATAGGTCTGGCCCAGTTCCACCGCGAAGGAATCCAGGTAGGCGGTCTCGTAATAGTTGATCCCCTGGATCTTCTGCCCCACGATCTCATACATCCCAGGGGCCACGTCGAACCAGTACTCGCCGCTGCTGTCGGTATAGGTGGTGTCGATCCATCCGCCCCAGCTGATCTGCCCGGTCGGGCGCAGCAACAGCCGCATCCCCTCGATCGGGTTCGGGTTCACATCGTAGGCTGTGCCGGAGATGTGGGCACTCAGTTCGTAGGGCAGGATGTCGGTGCTGATGGACAGCTGGGAGTTGCCGTACAGGTCGAGGATGTCGGCGGCCTCCAGCGTCACCGAGTTGTCAGGCAGTGACTCCCCGGGGGCCAACTGCGCCTCGTAGCGGGCCTGCAGGTCATACTCCAGGATCGAGGTCACGAGGTTATCCTCGTCGTCATAGCCGCCGGCCACGTAGAGTTTCTCATCCTGGATGATCGAGTTCGCCCCACTGCGGCCTGCGGGCATGCTGGCGGTCGAGGCGGCGGGCCACCAGGTGTCGCTGTCCGGGGTGTAGATCCGGACGTCGGTCGAGAGGCCTTCGAAAGTCAACCCCCCTGCCACCACCAGCCGGTCGCTGAGCACCCCGCCGGCAGCGCTGGTACGCCCTTCCGGCAGCGGTGCCAGGGTGGTCCAACTGTCGTTCTGGGGATCGTAGGCCTCCATCTCGCTGCGCAAGCTGCTGTTGTCATAACCCCCGGCCAGGTAGATGAGGCCGTCGATGACCCCGATCACGGCGCTGTGCCGGGGTACCGTGTAGGATGTTCGGCTCTCCCAGGAGTCGTTCTTCGGGTCGTAGACCTCGACCGCCGACTGGGTAGCATCTCCGCCGAAGACGTAGAGACGTCCGTCCACCACCGCCCCCCGGCAGCCTCCCCGAGCGACGGTCATGTCGTCCAGCCCGCCCGACCAGGTGTCGGTGCCCGGATCGTAGACGATGACGGTGTTCAGATTGCCCGACGGGCCTGCCCCGCCGGCCAGGTACCACTTCCCGTCGATCACCCCTCCGGCCGCCCTTACCCGTGCCTCGGGCAGGGAGGCCCCGGGGCTCCAGGTCTCGGTGTCGGGGTCGTAGATCTCGAGCAGGTCGAGTTTGTTGTTCGACGCGTCCTGACCGCCGGCCACATAGACCTTGTCGTCGATTACCGCGATAGTGGCGGAAACCCGGGCGGTGGGGACGACCGTCTCGTCCACCAGGCGCCAGGCATCACGCCGCACGATGCTCTGGATGGTCAGTCCCTCCGGGATGTTGTAGCGGTTCACGTTCCGGGTGGCGTTGAGGTCGACCGGCTCGTCGTACCAGAAGCGGATCTTGGTCCGGTCCCCCGGCTCCCCGTGTCCCTCGAACCACTGCGGCGGCTGGTTGTCCAGGTGGAGGAAGGTCTGGGCGGGGGTTCCTGCCTCGGAGCCGTCGTTGGGGGTGATACGCACCCAGACCTTGTCCCATTCCTGCCCGCCCAGGTCGTCCCCGGAGGCCCAGATGATGGTGTTGTGGTAGTCCACCGACTCGATCCCGCTGGTGTCGGGCGGGACGGCCACGGTCGCGCTCTGCCAGTCGCTGCCGTTGGTCGAGTATTCCAACAGCAGACCGACGGTGTCGCCCTCGGGGTCCTCGATCTCGTACTGGAATGGGACATCCCCGCTGCGGGTCCCCTCGGGCTGACGCAGGATGACCGAGGGGGGGGTCAACGTGGAGGGGGTGAAGGTGGTCTGCAGGTCGGTGGCGTAGTTGCCGTACAGGTCGGGGATGCTCCAGGCCGCGACCTGGACGTCGGTGGCCGGCAGTGTCTCCCCGGCCGGCAGTTCCAGTTCGAACCAGGCCTGGGAGTCGAACTCCAGGTTGCTGGTCAGATGGGTCTCGAACCCGCCGTCGCTCCCGCCGGCCACGTAGAGCTGTCCGTCCAGGGCGATGGCCACCCCCATGTAGCGGGTGGTCGGCATGGCCTCCGCCGTGCGCCAGGTGCCGGCATCCGGGTCGTAGGCGAACAGGGTGGCCGTCTCCCCACCTCCGCTGTCCTGCCCGCCGGCCACGTAGAGGTGACCGTCGGGTGCCCCGCCGGCGGCGAAATAGCGGGCTGCCGGCATCGCCGCAAGCGTGCTCCAGCTGTTCGTATCGGGGTCGAAGACCACCAGTGCGTCGGTGGCGCCGCCTACCCCTAAGCCCCCGGCCACGTAGAGTTGCCCGTCGATCACCCCGGAGACCGCCCGGTAGACCGAGATCGGGCAGAAATACCCGGGAGAGGACCAGGCGTCGGTGGCCGGGTCGTAGATCCAGGTGTCGTTGTAGTAGGCCCCGCCCTTCTCCCCCCCGACCAGATAGAGGCGTCCCTCCAGGACCCCGGCGGCCATGCCGGACCGTCCGTTCGGGCTGGAAGGAATGGGTGCGCCCGTCACCCAGCTGTCGGTGTCGGGGTCGTAGATCTCCAGCACGTCGGTATAGGTGCCCGTGCCGGTGCTTCCGCCGGCCACATAGAGCTGCCCGTCGATGACGCCGTAGGCCATCTCGGAGCGGGCGGTGGGCATGGAGGTCCGGGACTCCCAGGTGGAGGTCCCGAGGTCAAGCCGGTAGAGGTACGATTGAGCGGTCACTCCCAGAACCCCGCCGAAGTACCAGGGCTCTCCGTCGATGACCACCCCGCCGGCCCCCCAGGCCCAGTAGGGT
>CAYUVJ010000208.1:0-4957 GCA_964447955.1 uncultured Gemmatimonadota bacterium | reverse complement strand
TTGCGTGGTACGTTGCGAATGCCCCCCTCCAGGGGAGCGAGGGCGAGTGCCCAAGCCGTCAGGTTAGACCCGCAGCCGTGGTCGGGGGAACCGGGAAAACAGCCCGGTCAGGCCTCCTCCGGTTCGGGGACCGGTGCGACGCACTCGGGCCGGTCGTTGACCGGCGCGTTCACGACCTTCGAGACCGGATAGGCCGTCAGGTCGTCCCCCGGGTAGGGGACCAGCAGGTCCTGGAGGACGGCCTTGGGGGCCCCGGGGTCGAGCCAGAGGTCCATCTGCCCGCCGGTGAGCACGTTCGGCATGCGGTCGTGCAGCCGGCGGATCGAGGCGGCCGCCTCGGTGGTGATGATGGTGCAGGAGCGCACCGGGTCCCCCCCGCCCTTCGGCTCCCAGTGCTCCCAGAGGCCGGCGAAAGCGAACGGCTCCCCGCTCTCCAGGCCGATGCGGTAGGGCTGCTTGCGCTTCCCGCCGGCCAGCTTGCGCCACTCGTACCAGCCGTCGGCCGGGAGCAGACAGCGCCGTCGGCTGAACGCGCTGCGGAAGGAGGGTTTGGAGGCCGCCGTCTCCCCCCGGGCGTTGATCATGCGGTTGCCGATGGCCGGGTCGTCGGCCCAGGAGGGGATGAGCCCCCAGCGCAGCAGGGAGAGTGCGGGCGCCCCGTCCTCGTCCCGGTGGATGGCCGGCACCAACTGGGTCGGAGCGATGTTGTAGCGGGGGATGTAGTCGGCCAGCAGTTCGGCGCCCAGCTCCCCCAGTCCGTAATGGAGCAGGAGCTGCTCGATCGTCCCGGTCAGCGTGTAGCGTCCGCACATATCCGCGAGGATAGGCCGGGTTATCGTCGTCGGGAAGAGGATTCATGGTCACCGATGACCGGTGTTCTGATTGTTCGCTTTGAACTTGGGCCAAGGAGCAATGGCGAGACCGGGTGAGGTGGTCTGGATGGCATACAAGCCAGCACCGTGCCCGGCCTGCAGGAGCAGACCGCTGGATGTCAGGACAGGCGAACCGACAATGCGATCCCATCCCGCACGACAGATCCATGAGCGCTTTCCATCTGTCGTGATGGCATGGACATATTGGTCCCGGTTCACATAGAGCACACCGTCGGATCCGATGGTCGCACCGGAATGGCAGTCGCTATGACTGTCCCAGAAGCGATACTCCCATAACAGATCACCGCCCGGGCCGATAGCACCCACTCCTTCTGTGCCTGTCACATAAATCACTTCGGTGGGCCCCACTACCGGACAGGCCCAATCAACCTTCGACATGCCGACGAACCATAGCCGATCCCCTGCGGGGTCGAAGGCATGCAGACCGTTGTGGCTCCCGACATATATTCGACCGGAACCGCCTATCGCCGGTGAAGATTGTGAGTCCGATCCCAGGGAAACGGACCATTGGATCGATCCATCGGCTCGGACCGCATGGAGGACATCATCCTCTGAAACCACATATGCTGTACCATCAGCGGAGACGGCGGGCGTCGAACATTCGACCGAACTGCTGAGTCGACAGCTCCAGAGGAGATCCCCATCGGATGACACCGCGGAGAGGTTCGAATCAGCTGCGGCGACGTAGATCGCACCGGACGGAGCCAGGACCGGTGAGGAACGTTTGAGGCCGGGAATCGATCTCCTCCACTTCTTCAAACCGGTTGCGTCGATCGCGTAGAGACCGTCGTTGCGGGCCGTGACATAGACAGTCCCATCCGCCCCGACGGCCGGTGTCAAGCAGATATCACTGGAGGTTTGAAACATCCACAGCAACGATCCATCCAGACCCAGCGCGAAGAGCTCACCTCCATCACCTGCATACACCACATCCTCGCCGGGCGAGAGCGCCGGCGAAGCTTCCCAGGAGTGGACTCCATATGTCCATATGACTTCGGGCATCACCTCGACCATGTACGATGCCTGCGCCGACAGACCTCCCGTGTCACACACTTCCACTGTTACCCGATACGAACCGATCGAAGGATATGCATACTCGATCATCGGGTCGTTTCCCCATTCAGTATCCCATGTTCCATCGCTTTCGTAGTCCCATCGAAAAGAAAGGAGCGTTTGGTCATCCTCAAGGTCGGTGCTCTGTGAAGCATTCACTTGGAATGTCGTGCCCAGTGTTGCTTCGGCCGGGTAGACCCACAACCCAGCCTGGGGTGATGTGTTGTTGATCGTGATCGTCACGCCGGTCGTATCCGATGCTCCTGTGGGATCAACAACTTCAAGTGTCGTGAGATATTCACCGACCAGAGGGAAAGTTCTTGTTACAACACCTTCCGTGTTCCACGAGCTATCCCACTCACCATCCCCCTCCCAGTCCCATCTGAACCGAAGGCTGTCCGGCGTCTCGAGATCGTAGCTTCCTGAGGCATCGAACACGAACTCGGTGGCGATCGTACCGCTCGCCGCGGAGACGTTGAGATCAGCAACCGGGGGCGTGTTCGTCACGACGAGATCGACCGCTGTCGTATCACTGGCTCCGGCGCAATCGGTGACCTCCACGACGATGTGATATGTGTCATCAATTCCGAAGTACCTCTGAACCAGTTTCGACTGATTCGGCTCGGTGTCCCAGATCCCGTCCCCCTCCCAATCCCATCTCACCAGAAGATCCGAGGTGGGTTCTTCGGCATCGGTGCTACAGGAGGCATCCAGGGTGAACAGGGTACCTACATGGCCTGTTTCGGGATCCACCGTCAGCGAGGCAATCGGTGGACTGTTGGTGACGGGAACGGTCCGCTCGGTGACCGCCAGGTATTGATGCGTATCGCGGACCACCAGGCGGACCGTATGATCGCCGGGCTCCAGATAGCGATACGTGGCTGTCTTGGTGGTTGTCCAGTCGGTGTCCCAATCGCCGTCGCCCTCCCAGTCCCACCGGACCTCGAGCGCCGATGTAGGATCCTGCGCATCGCTGCACCCGCTCGCATCGAACTGGAACTCGGTGACCACGGTCCCGGCTGAGGGTGTGACCGTGAAAGAGGCGACCGGCATATCCGCACCGCCGAACACGGTGACATCCGCATAGGCGGTGTCGGTGATCCCTTGAATGTTCCGGATCTCGACCGCCGCACGGAAGACCGCGTTCGTGTCGTACTGATGGATTCTCATCGGCTCCGCCGACCAGTCGACATCCCAGTTCCCGTCCCCCTCCCAGTCCCAGCGAAACCGGCGGGTGTCGGATTCTCCGATCGAAGCTTCACTGCCCGAAGCATCGAAGGAGAAGACCGTGTCCAAGGTGCCGAACGTCGGGGTGACGGCCAGAAGGGCACCCGGGTAGTACATGTTCTCCCCGATGAACAGATCCTGCACACAGAAACCGGTCTTCCCCCACGAATCCCGCACCTGGAGACCGATGGCATAGGACCCGGGATCCTCGAACCGGTGGGTTTTTTGCTTGCCTGCACCCCAGAGGGTGTCCCAGATCCCGTCTCCGTCCCAGTCCCAGCGTACCTGCAGATATTCGCCCTCTTCGTCGGGGTCCGACGAAGGGGTGGCATCGAACGTGTAAAGGGTATCCGTCGTCCCGGCAGCCGGCGTGATCGTGAAAGCCGCGGTCGGTACCCGGTTCCGTGGTTTCGTACTGCAGGCGGCTGAAATCAAGACGAGGATGATGATGAGTGTGCTGAATCGGTGAGGAAGATTGTGCATCCTCTGATCGGACCACCGTCCGCCACGACCCGGCCCGATCATGGCTGTTCCTCCTTCACGACCTGCCAATCGAAGGAGAAGATCCCTTCTCCGGTGTCGACATCGAAGCTCCCACTTCCGGTCAACAGGTCCGGATTCAGGCTGCCGGTCACCACGCCTTCCGCGTAGTAGTAACGGCTGTCCACCTGTTCGAGGTACCAGCAGCCGTCTCCCGTCACGGTACCTTCCGCGTCGACCATGAGATCCAGCATGAGCTGTTCGGAAAACAGGACCTCGTCCTCCAGGAACAGACGGTAGCCGGTGCCGCATGCACCTCCACCGGTCCTTACGATGATCTTGAAGGTGCGTGCCCCCGAATCGGTCCCGTCCACACGGACGAAGCTGCCGACCCATAGACCGACGAAGGGATCGGGCTCGGGCTCGGGAGCGGTGAGTTCCTGCGTGCACGCCGAGCTGAGTAGCGCCGTCGACAGGAGGATCAAAGTCGCCGCCAGAACAAGGGGCCGTGATTGACGGCAAGAGGAGAGGGGCCTCATCACTGCCTCGTTACGGTCCAGGGGAGATGATGCGGCAGGCCGTCTATCTCGAGTGAGAGAATTCCCCAACCGGTGTCGGACCGGTCCTCGAACTGGCCCAGTACCGTGCCGTGAGCAGCCAGGAGATTCACCCCGTAGTAATGCAGTGCATAGTCACCTTCGCCGTAGACCGAACCGTCCGGCATGATCGTCAGATCCATGGTGATGATGTCGCGGAACCCGCCGATTTCCTTCTGACCGCTGGCCTCGGCACTTCCATTCGCGGTTACCGTGATTTCGAAGACAACCGTAACCGGCTCATTCAAGTTCATATTGATGAGCAGGTAATCGGTGTAGCGTCCGGTCCAGGAACCGGTGAAGGGGAAGTCGGAGGAGGAAGCGGTCGGCTTGCTGCAGCCGGTCGCAAGACCGGTCAATAGGAGCACGATCGCGAGCAGACCGGATCGTCTAGCCATTCCGGTGCCCTTTTGCCGCATGGCATTCAGGGGTGAGTGCTCAGGGGACGGACGATGCCATCCACCAGTTTATGCGGTCCGGTTCGTCTATGTCATCGGGGATATTTTAACGTTCCCTGGAACAATGGCAAAGGGAAGCGGGGGCCCGTTCCCGCTTCCCGTCATCCGGTCACCCGTGGCGGCCACGACCGGTCGGATCAGATCCCCGGCGGGATCACCGGGGGCGGCACCACCGTCGGCGGCACCGTCCCGATCGGACTGCCGGGGGGCAATCCGGGGACCCGGGGCGGCTGGCTGAGCTCCTCGGTGC
>CAYUVJ010000207.1:4290-4960 GCA_964447955.1 uncultured Gemmatimonadota bacterium | reverse complement strand
GTCCTCGACCTGGCCATCGATCCGGACGATCCCCGGCGCCTGTTCGCCGGCACCAGCGAGGGGGTCTACCGCTCCACCGACGGGGGGGATTCCTGGCAGGAGGTCCTGGGGGTCGACATGGCGGTCGACCTCGTCCTCCATCCCCGGTCGGCCGACACCCTCTTCGTCTCCTGCGGGAATCTGAACGTACCTTCGGACCAGATCGGGATCTACCGCACCATCGACGGGGGCGACACCTGGACGCGGCTCAACGTGGCCGGGAACGGTCTCCCGCTCACCTGGACCGGCAAGACGATGCTCGACATCTATCCGGCCGATCCCAGGATCGTGTTCGCCGACGTGGCCAACGCGCTCAGTGACAGCGATCCCACCGACGTCGGACTCTACCGGAGCATCGACGGCGGCGACCACTGGGAGGAGCTGACGGCCGGCTACCCGGACTACCATGACATCGCCAGTTATCAGGGCTGGTTCTCCCATTTCGTCGTCGTCCAGTCGGAACCGGCCGGACTCGACGAACTGGAAATCGTCGTCGCCGGGGTCTACCTCTACAAGTCAAGGGACGGGGGGCGGACCTTCCAGCGGACGACCCAGTACACCCACTGCGACCACCACAACTTCACCCGTCATCCGACCGATCCGCGGACCTTCTACGCCACCACCGACGGCG
>CAYUVJ010000207.1:0-4280 GCA_964447955.1 uncultured Gemmatimonadota bacterium | reverse complement strand
GGGATACCTTCGCCAGCCGGAACGGCGGCTACCAGACTACCCAGTTCTATGCTGGCATCTCGGTTTCCCCCTATAACGCGGAATTCTCCCTGGGCGGCCTGCAGGACAACGGAACCGTGGCCTACCGGGGAACGACTTCCTGGAGCAAGGTGCTGGGAGGCGACGGCGGCATGACGGCACTGCATGCTATCAATCCCGGCATCCTCTTCGCTTCGACCCAGTACTGCCGGATCTACACCTCCCTCAACGGGGGCTCGAACTGGAGCCGGATCAACTCCTCGATGGAGGATGGCTCGTCCGTCTGCTTCATCGCTCCCTTCACCCAGGCTCCTTCCGATCCCAGGGTCTTCTACGCCGGCCGGACACGGGTCTACAAGAGCATCAACTACGGCGGTGCCTGGTTCCGGACCAACAACGGGGCGACCCTCGACGGCAATCCGGTCCTCTCGCTCTCGGTCCACGCGCACGATCCCGACATCGTCTGGGCGACCACGGTGCCGGACCGCCAGCGGGCCGGTGTCTTCCGGACCACCGATGGTGGGCTGACCTGGAGCAACGTGTCGGGAAGCCTCCCCGATCGCTATCCGGTGGACATCGTAGCCGCCTATTGGAATCCCGAGATCGCTTATGTCGTCTTCTCGGGTTTCGGGACCTCCCACCTTTTCCGGACGGATGACGGTGGCCTGACCTGGACCGACCTCGACGGGGGAGCCCTGCCCGATGTCCCGACCTCGGCCTTCGCCATAGACCCCTATCTGCGTGATCACCTCTACGTCGGCAACGATTTCGGTGTCTGGTTTTCGCCCGACGGCGGCAGCAGCTGGGAGCCGTTCGCCACCGGACTGCCGACCGGGTCGCTCATCATGGACCTCTGCATCTCGCCGGCCGACCAGACCCTGCGTGCCGCCTCCCACGGCCTGGGCATGTGGAAACGCCCTCTGGTCAGCGTCGCCGCCGCCGCCGGTGACTCCGTCGCCCCGACCTTCCTCTTCGCACCGTTGCGGAACAGCATGATCCGCGACTATCTGGAACTCTACTTTGTTCCCTCGGAGATCCTGACCCGAACGCCCCAGGTGCGGACTTCGGGTCTCGAACTCGCGGCCTCGTCGATCTATACCCGCGACCGAACGCTCTACGTGGCCGATCACCGGCTGGAGGGTCCCACCACCCGGACGATCACGGTCACCGGGACCGATCTGGCCGGCAACGATTCCACTTCCACCTTCCAGATCGCCGTCCAGCACTTCGAGGGGGCGGTCGGCGGCACCCTGCGCTCCATCGACGGCCGGGCTCTGTTGGATGTACCGGCCGGAGCACTGTCGCGCGACGAGTACATCTTGGCGGCCGCCGTCGATGAGCGGATGATCGGCTTACTCCCGGAAGGAACGGGCCGGGACGCGCTCCCGGGGCTCGGGTCCGGCAGCTCCGTGCGCTGGTCGTCGCCGGCTCCGGCCAGTGTCTGGACGCTCCAGCCGGCCGGTCTGCGTTTCCAGCGACCGGTCCGGCTGGCACTGCCCTACGATGGGCTGACCGGGCTGGGGGTCGAGGCCGGCAGCTTGGTCGTCTGTCGCCGGGAGGGGAGTGGATGGACGCCGCTGCCTAGCTGGCTCGACCGATCCACCCGGACCGTGGAGACCATGATCGACCGGCTGGGGACCTACGCCCTCCGCTCCGACACCGGGGTCGGACCCACCGAGCCGGCCGTCGGGCTGGAGCCGAACTTCCCCAATCCTTTCAACGGGAGCACCACGATCCGTTTCTCCCTGTCCACTTCCGGACCGGTCCAGCTCCTTGTCCTTAACACCCGTGGACAGGTGGTCCGTCGCCTGATTGACCAGGTGGAAGGTCCGGGGCGGTACACGGCGGTCTGGGATGGACGTACTGCCGAGGGGATCGAGGCGGCCACCGGGGTCTACCTCATCCTGCTGCGGACCCCGGACGGTTCCTATTCCCGGAAAGCACTCCTCATCCGATGAGCAGGACGAGATCCATCGGGCCGGCCTTCGTGTTCTCCCTGCTGTTGACCGCCTGCGGGGGTAATGCTCCGGATACCACTCCTCCCGAGGCGGTCAGGGGGGTCGAAATCACCGCGACCGGGTCGAGCATCCGGGTCAGGTGGTTGCCGAACTATGCGGTCGACCTCTCGCACTACCTGCTCTATCAGGGCACTCGTCCTGACTCGCTCTGGACCGGCGGCCATCGGATCACGAGCACCTGGCGTGACGTGTACAGCCTGACGATCGGTACCCGCTACCACTTCGGGGTCACCGCGGTGGACGAAGCGGGGAACGAGAGTGTGATGAGCGAGGTGGTCGAAGTGACCCCGGTGAACGCGGCCTGGGAGACCCAACTCGGCTGGACGGCGTTCCAGGCGGAGGATTATTCGGGAGCGCTCTATCACTTCTACCTGGCCCGCGAACTCGATCCGGATCATGCCCCGGCCTACCTGGGGGAGGGCTGGAGCCGGGCCTATGTCGGCCTGCTCAATTCGGCCCGGACCTCCCTCGAGCAGGCTCAGTCGCTGGGACTGGCCACCCAGGACGCCCGCGCCGGCCTGGCGGTTGTGCTCAAACTGCTGGGCGAGTCGAACGGGGCGATCGCGGCGGCCGATACCGTGCTGACCTACGAGCCTGCGTATGTCTTCACCTGGCGGTCCTCGATCGACTGGCGGGACCTGAGGTTGTTGATGGCACAATGCTGGTATCGCTTGGGCGAACCGTTCTTCGAGCAGGTACAGACACAGGTCGACCTGCTCGATCCCGGCAACGGCCTCGCCCCGCAGGATCCCGGATCGTGGACCGTGGACGGAGTCCTGTATGAGAGTTATGCCGTTGCGCTGTTGATGGAACTGATGATCCTGGAGACGGTCATCGGCGGCTGAAGGGCTCCTCTCTCAAGGCGGTATACCTGCCGCCCCATCATCGACGCCTCCCCTATCCTGCAGCATCTGCGGTCGGCGCGGGAGGCCATGCTCGAGGCGGTACACGAACTGGAAGAACTCCTCAGAACCCTGGACGTGGACTGAGCCTGATCGGGTTGCTGAACCTCTGCGCCCCGGTGAACGTATTCCAGGAGTGCGGCGTCATACCGCTGAGAATGGTAGACAGTCGCCATCCTGTATCACCTGGTGACGAGGGGCAGACCATGCCCAGAACATACTCGCTGATCGCCGCGGCCACGGTGGTCTTTCTGCTCTTCGGCTGCGCTGCCCGTCCACCCGTTCCGTCCACGGGTGGTTATTCTCTCGTCCATCAGGGACGCACCTTCCGCATCGAGAGCTACTCCCCACCGGGCATGATCGGATACAACCAGCTGGTCCTCCGGGATGAGGGTCGGGTGGTGTTCATGGGCCTGGACCGCGACCAGAACGGGAGTCTGGACGAGGTGGTCGTCGGAACCATCCCGCTGGAAGAGGCCATACGGATCTACAGCCGCGGGCTGCTCATCGGAATCCGGGAGGGCATGGTCCGTAACACCACTTGGCAGAACGACTTCTCTGTCATCATAGATCGACGGACCTGTGTTGTGACCACTTTCGTCCTGGCGGCCGGTGAGATGTACAACAAGCTGACCGTACTCAACACCGACATCGGCCTGGAAGAGGCGGTGGTCGTCGACCTGGGGGCCGACGGTTCCCTCGACCTGGTCGAGAGGGGGGAGCGGGGACGGGCCTATTACCAGAGTCTCTATCTGCTGGTGCTCGAACGGGGGCTGGATGCGGGGCGGATCAACCGCTCGGAAGGAACCTACCTCATCATTCCCTGAGATCCATACAGCGCCGGATCCCTCTCAGAGCGGCGGCCGGCCGGCATAGACCCGAAAGCGGTCGACCAGCCGGCGGGCGGTCTTCTCACCCAGCAGGCGGGCCAGAAGCACGTGGGCCCGGACCCGGAGCAGACGCCAGGAGAGGGCGGGCGGAAGCCGCCGTAGGCGGTGACGGCGCTGGGCTCTCAGCACTTCCCGGACGGCCGGGACCTTGTGCCGCAGTTCATCCGAAAGTCCTCCGGCCCGCATGCCCGTGACCACTACACCGGGAGCGAAACAGGCGTCCTGGGACCGGCAGACCCGCAGCACGAACTCGTAGTCGCCGGCGCTGCGGAAAGAGGGATCGAATCGTCCGACCCTGTCGAACAGGTCGCGCCGGTAGAAAGTACTTGGATTGGGGATGGGCATGTCCCAGGTCAGTTCGGTCCGGGCGACGGGCCAGGGATCGCCCAGGACACGCAGCAGCGTCCCTTCCCCATCGACCACCCGAGTGGTACCGTAGAGCAGCGGACAGG
>CAYUVJ010000206.1:0-4974 GCA_964447955.1 uncultured Gemmatimonadota bacterium | reverse complement strand
CCGTCAGCACCCAGAAGAGCAGGACGGTCGCCACGGGCCCATCGGGTGAGAGTCCCTCGAAGAAAGCACGGGGCCGGATCAGGATCCGGCCGACCGTCGTGAAGAAGGCGGTC
Source organism: uncultured Gemmatimonadota bacterium (assembly GCA_964447955.1). Classification (GTDB taxonomy): domain Bacteria; phylum Blakebacterota; class Blakebacteria; order Blakebacterales; family CAYUVJ01; genus CAYUVJ01. The sequence goes on along the minus strand of CAYUVJ010000206.1, from coordinate 4,861 downwards.
AGGACCCCGAGGTCGGTCCGCTGTTCCCAGGGAGGGGGGCCGGGACCGGAGGCGGAATCGTCCGAGGTATCATACCCGCCGACCTGGTCCGGGGTGCTCGTCACGGTTTGAAGAACTCGGCCGCCCGACGTACCGCTGCGACCAGGAAGTCAATCTCCTCGGGGGTGTTGTAGAGGTAGAAGGAGGCCCGGGCGGTGGCCGGCAGACCCAGGGCGTCGTGCAGGATCTGGGCGCAGTGGTGGCCGGCCCGTATGGCGATGAACTCCTGGTCGAGGAAGGTGGCCAGGTCGTGCGGGTGGAGATAGGGGATGTGGAAGGTGACCAGACCGGCCCGCTCTTCCCGCGGGCCCAGCACCTGGAGCCCCTCGATGGTCTCCAGCCCGGCGATGGCCCGGGCGGCCAGGGCCTGTTCGTGCCCGTGCACGGCCTCCAGTCCGACCCCGAGCAGATAGCGGGCGGCCGCCCCCATCCCGATCGCCTCGGCGATGTTGGGGGTGCCGGCCTCGAACCGCCAGGGGATCCGGTTGAAGGTGGTCTTCTCCTTGGTGACCCGGACAATCATCTCCCCGCCCCCCTGGAAGGGATGCATGTCCTCCATGATGCTGCGGCGGCCGTAGAGCATCCCCGCCCCCGTGGGGCCGCACATCTTGTGCCCGCTGAAAGCGTAGAAGTCCACCCCCAGGGCCTGCACGTCCACTTCCAGGTGGGGGACCGCCTGGGCTCCGTCGGCCACCACCAGCGCCCCGACCGCATGGGCCCGACGGGCGATCTCGGCGATCGGGTTGACGGTCCCCAGCACGTTGCTCACATGGATGACGGCGACGACCTTCGTCCGTTCGGTCAAGAGCCGGTCGAAGGCCGCCATGTCCAGACGTCCTTCCGGGGTGACCGGCACGTACTTCAACACCGCCCCGGTCGCCTCGGCGGCCAGCTGCCAGGGGACGATGTTGGAATGATGCTCCATCTCCGTGAGCAGGATCTCGTCCCCCGGCCTCAGATTGTGCCGGCCCCAGGCACAAGCCACCAGGTTGAGCCCCTCGGTGGTGTTGCTGGTGAAGACGCAGGAGGAGGCGTCGGGGGCTCCGATGAACGCGGCCAGCGTCTCCCGGGCCTCCTCGAAGGCCCGGGTGGCCTCGTCGCTCAAGGTGTGGAGTCCCCGGTGGACGTTGGCGTTCGAGGTCCGATAGAAGCCGTCCATCGCCTTCAGTACGGCCAGCGGCCGCTGGCTGGTGGCGGCGTTGTCCAGGTAGACCAGGGGCTTCCCGTCCGCCCGGATCCGGGAGAGGATGGGGAAGTCCTTCCTAAAGACCGTTGGATCGAAGGTCTTCATGCGGTCATCGGCAGCCATCGGGTCGTCTCCTGATAAAATCCGACCATTTTCCTCCAAGTTACACTCCCGGGAAGGTCGGGGGAAGGGCGGAATACGAGCTGTTCAGCGCTCTTCGGGGGCCGATGGCGGGAAGGCCTCGGTCGAAGCGGGCAGGATGAGTCCGCCCAGCAGGTCGAGGTAGACCTCCAGTTCACTGCGCACCTCGGGGTGGCTGCCCAGCAGACCTTCGACCCGCTCATGCTCGTAGAGCTCCAGGGTGAACGGGCCCTGCATCCGGGCCACCAGGGCCGAGGCATAGGCACGTCGCAGCAGGGTCGGTACCCCCTCCCCGTCCCAGGGGAACTCCGCCAGACCGGCCACGAAGGCGATCCGCGGGGCCATCGCGGCCCCGTCTACAACCCGCTGGAGCCTCAGTCCGACCCGTTCCAGGGCCGGAAGTACCTTGGCCTTGGGGGCGTCCAGGAAGAGCACCCCGAAGTGGTTGCGGTCGAGCCGGCAGATGAGATCGGTCTCCCGCACCGAGGCCTTCACGACCTGCAGGAAGGTCAGGATGCTCTCCTTGAGGAGCAGCTCGTCCATCTCCATCAGCAGCCGATCGTAGTCGAGGATCTCCAGGATGCCGCAGGCGACCCGGGTACCGCGCCGCCCAGTCAGGTTGATCTCCTCCTCGAAGCGCCGCAGCCAGTATTCCCGCGACCAGATCCGGTAGGGGAGGTCACTGACCGCGTGGGCGGCGTCGTCCTCGATCAGATAGCGCCGCAGGGTGCGCTCCAGCTCGACCACGATGGTGCGGATGACCGCATGGGTGAGGGTGTCTTCCTGGGCCGGGTCGTTGTCGAAGAGATAGAGCATCCCCAGGTAGGTCCGCCCGGCGTCCCGAAGCACCCAGGAGGTCACCCGCGAGAAACTCCCGAAACCGGAGTCCGGGAAGATCTCCTCGACGTTGACCGCCGCCTGACGCCCCTGGACCCGCCCCTCGGAGCGGGGATCGAGCCGCTGCAGCATCCGCTCATGCAGCTGGCCGGCCTCGGTAGTATCGACATGCCGGATATAGGTTCGATACCGGCCCAGGACGGTGGTCGGGAAGAGCGCCAACCGGCTGTTCCCCACGATCCGGGCCAGGGTGCTCAAGGTCATGTTGACCAGGTGGCCGGCCTCGGATTCCCGCATCAGCGTCCGGGTCGCCCGCAGCATGCCGATGAGCTGGGCCAGCTTCAGATTGTCCCGCTCGAGCCGGATGACCTGACTGAGCAGCCCCCCCAGGTGGCTCGAGGCGGTTCGGACCTCGATGTTGGCGGTCGGCGAGAGGGGGTGACGCATACTCCCTCCGCTCAGGAAGATCCCGCCGAAGAACTGGCCCTCCCAGCGCAGGGGGATCCAGAGGGCCTTCTTGGGCGGGGTGATCCCGCAAGACCGCCACAGTCTCTCATAACCGTTCGGGATGGCGACCTGCTCCATCTCGGTGGCCGGGAAGTCCTCCTGGATACGGGCCAGTGTGGGCGGTTCGGGGAACGAGGAGGGGGTCGGCAGACCTTCCTCGGCAGCCGCCTCGAGCATCAGGGAGAGGCGTTCGCCCTGGGCGACGTCCGCGAAGAGCAGCAGGGCGTGGGTAGCGGCCGAAGCACCGCGCAGTGCGGAGAGAAGCTCCCGGATGACCGGCTGCAGGGTCTCCAGGGCGCTCGGGACCGCGTCCCTGTTCTCACGGGGCTCGTTGGACGGCTCCATATCGGGACTCAAAGGACCCCCTGTCGGGTTCTTCCCCCCTGTCGAGAGCGGAAGCCGGTACCCTGGGAAGTCATCACACCTCAGGGATAATACCCCTGCCGCCGGTCAGAACGTCAACCAGGTCAGGGGCGGGGGAGGACGGGTCGGTCTCTCCGGTAAGCAGACCGCGTCGTATCCGCAGTTGTCGTTCATCCGCATCCGCGGATTCGGCGATGCGTACTTCCAGCACCTCGCGGGCCTCCACCACCCAGCTCAGGGTGCGGCGTCCCCCTGCTCCCTCTACAACCCATTCGACGCGCCCCCCCACCCCAGCGTTCCGGACCACCGAGGCCACCTGACCGGAGGTCCGCACCGTCTCCCCGCCGATGGTGACGACCCGGTCCCCCGGCTGCAGCCCGGCGCGGGCGGGCGCGCTGCCCGACGTCACGCTGCGGATCACGGGTCCGGCTTCGGAGTTGGTCGCCCGGAACCCCTCATCGGGGAGTTGGTGACGGGTCTCGGTGTAGTCGAGACCGGCGTATCCCAGATAGTGTGCCCAGTCGGGCGGAACGGTCCCCGTGACATGGTGTTCGAAGAACTCGTAGAGGTCGATACCGGCCACATCTTCGCAGATGTGGATGATGTCCTCGGTACCGAAACCGGGCAGTTCGGCGTCCTCGCCACCATGCTCCCACATGAGGATACGGGTCACGTCATCCAGGGAGCGTCGGTTGTCGGTCGCCTCACGCAGGATCAGATCGAGCGCGATCCCCAGCACCTCGCCCTGGGTGTAGTAGGAGATGCGCCCCTGCGGGTTGCGCTCCGGCCCGTCCCAGGTGGTCCAGGACATGCGCGCGGGGGGCGCGAAGGGCTGGGCGGGACTCCCCATCCAGGCGGCGATCGAACGGGCGGTGGCCTCGTAGAAGTCCTCGGGGCTCATGAATCCTGCCCGGACCCCGGTGAAGGCCGTGTAGGTCTCCGTGACCCCTTCACTCCACCACAGACTCTCGGTCCGGTTGGGTTGCTGGTAGTCGAAGGGGCCGAGCACTTCAGGGCGGAGACGCTTGACGTTCCAGACATGGTAGAACTCATGGGCCGAGATGTTCCAGAGGGCTTCGGCGTCGTTCTCCAGGGCCTGTGCCGGACCGCCGATGGTGGTCGAGCGCAGATGCTCGAGTCCGCCTCCCCCCCCGTTGTCATAGAGGAAGACGAAGTGGGTGAACGGGAAGCCGCCGAAGATCGAGGCCTGGCAGTCACAGATCCGCTTGAGCGAGGCCACGAAGGCCTGGTGGTCGAATCGGATGTCATCCCCGGCGGCATCGTAGGCCACCGCGAAGGGGACGTCCCAGGAGGTGAACTCCCAGATGTGCAGGTTGTCGAGCGAACCGATCATGGTCGGACAGTCGATGAGCCAGTCGTAGTCCTCGGCCCAGTAGACGAGGGAATCAGTGGTGGGGTGGAGCCCGGTGGCCACCCGCCAGTCCGGCGGCAGGTCGAAGTGCATGAAGGTTCGGTGGTCCTCGGCGCCTTCCAGGTACATCCAGGAGCGGGGGCCGTCGATGAGTCCGCCCCGGGTATGGAGATAATGCCGGTTGTTGAGCCTGGGGCGTCCGTTCTCGTCGACCGGGGTAGGGGCCGCGACCGTATAACGGAACGTGAAGTCCTCCACCTCGCCGACCGCCACCTCCCAAGTGTTGGTCCCGAGCCTCATCACGGTCAGAGGGCCGCCGGCGGCGTCCATGGCGCCCACCCCTTCGATCCCCTCGTGCCAGGCCACCAGCCGGTAGGCTCCCGGGGCCCAGCGGGGCAGCAGGAAGCGGGCGGTCG
>CAYUVJ010000205.1:0-4979 GCA_964447955.1 uncultured Gemmatimonadota bacterium | reverse complement strand
CCCTCCGCCGCCGGGACGGGAGGGTCCCGACCTGGTGGGGGGGATCCGTCCGCTCCGAGGAGACTGACGCCATGTCCGGTCGCCGTCCGGCGCTGCTCGTCCTGCTCGTGCTGCTGGCTTCCTGTTCCCGTCCTCCCCGCGAGGAGACTGCGGCGGTCCAGCCGCCCGCAACGGGTCCCCGGCCCGAACTGGAGCAGTGGGATGCCCTCATCCGGCTCTATGAGACCGGACAGGTGCAGGCGTTCCTGGAGGCCGGCTATCTCGCCCAGTTCAATCCCCCTTCGGGGGCCTATACCCATATGGAAACGGTCGAGGCTGATTTCTTCGACGAACAAGGGGAACCGACCAGTCACCTGGTGGCCGAATCGGGCCGCATCTTCGACCAGGAGCGCGAAGGTCGCCGCAGGGTCAAGACCTGGGGAGGAGTGGTCCTGACCGGGAACGAGGGGCAGACGGTCCGGGCAGACACCCTCTGGTGGGACGAAGCCCGGGAGTCGGTCTGGACCGACGGCCCGGTCGAGGTGGTCGACCAGGGCGACGTACTGCGCGGGATCGGTTTCGAGTCCGATGTCGCCTTGCGCAACATCCACGTCTACCAGGGGAGCGGCACCTTCCCGCGGGGAGGACGCTGGCTGGACGACGAGCGGTCGGCGGAAGGGACCGGCCCGACGAAGGCGTCGTCCGATACCTCGGGAGCCCGACGGGACACTACCACCGTCCCCCCCGACAGTTCGCGGATCCTGCCCGGGGCGGTGACGGTCCGGCCGGACACGGTGGGCGTTATCCCGCCCGAAAGGACCGGACCGGTGCCGGCCGGGCGCGGGCCGGAATGACCGCCCGGTCCGCCCAGGCGACGGTCGGCCTCTTCGCTGCGCTGGTCGCCCTCCCCATCCCGCTCACCCCGGCATCGTCCATCCAGGAACCCGAGCCGGTCATTCTCGAGTATGCCGCCCGCATCGATTACCGGCGGGGTGAGATGGTCATGGGGCGGGAACAGCAGGTCGCCGACCTCTTCGACAGCGTTCGGGTGCGCCAGGGCGACCAGCATATCCTGGCCGACCGGGCGACCTATATCCGCATCCAGGACCAGATCCGCATGTGGGGAAACGTGCGGGGCTGGGACGAGGAATGGCGCTTCCGGGCCGACGAGGTGATCTACCGCGGTCAGGAACGCACCTTGCTCGCCCGCGGCAACGTCGAGGCTGAGAACCTGAGGGACGGGACCCGACTGCAGGCCGACGAGTTCTTCCACGACCGTGAGAGCGGGCAGGGACGGGCTTTCGGCCATCCCTGGCTCTTCCAACCCGCCACCGACAGCACGACGTCCGCCACTGAGGTGATCGGGGAGGCCGGCTCGCGGATCGACTTCGAACGCCAGGCCGGATGGGCCGAACTGAGCGGCGGAGGACGGGTGGTGCGGGGAGAGACGGTCGTGTGGGGACGCTGGCTGCGCAGCGAGGACGAGCCGCGGGTGCTGACCGTTCGCGACAGCGTCCGGCTCGAGCAGGAGGGGGTGAGGGCGGGGGGCGACCGGCTGGTCTGGGACGAGGGGAGCGGGCTGGCCCGTCTCAACGGGAGTCCGCCGGTGCTGACCCGTCTGGATGCCAGGCAGATCGACAGCCCCGACTCGGTCTGGATCCACATGACCGCCGACTCGATCGAGCTGCAGCTGCCCGAGGAACGGCTGGAGGCCATCCACCTCTTCGGCCCCGGTGAGGTGACCATCATCACCCGGCCGGCACCCGGGAGCACCATGGCCGGCCCTGATTCCAGCCTGGTACCGGCCGTGCCCGAACACATGGTCCTGGTCGGACGCGAGATCGACCTCGACCTCGAGGCCGGCGAACTGCGTCACCTGACCGCCGAACGGGCCTCCATGTACTACTGGCGTCAGGACCATCCCGACCGTTCGAGCGCCATGGGGGGGCTCCGGCTGGACATCCTCTTCGAAGGAGGAGAACCCTCGGTGGTGACCGCCGAGGGGAACGCGGTGACCCGGTTCTTCCGGAGCATGGTGGACGCCGATTCGGAGATGATCCGGGCACTGGGCCGGACGATCCGGCTCACCCTGAGGGACGGGGAACTCCAGGAGGCCTGGCTGGAAAAGGGGAGCGCGACCCAGTACAGTGCGAGATTGGTGGCGGCCGGCCAGGTGCCGCTGGCGGTCCATCCTGACTCGGTGCAGGTCGGGGCGGCCCGCCCTCCGGCGGCTCGGGGAGCCAAGGACGTCAAGCCCCCGACCATCCCGCCGCGCTGAACGAGGGGGAGAGGAGCACCTGTTGTCCGTGAACGAAGGGAAACGGCTGGCCACCGACCGGCTGGTCAAGGTCTACAGCCGGCGACGGGTGGTGAACGAGGTCTCCCTTGACGTCACCAAGGGGGAGATCGTTGGACTGCTCGGTCCCAACGGGGCCGGCAAGACCACCACCTTCTACATGGTGGTCGGTCTCATCCGGCCCGATGCCGGTTCCATCCTCCTCCATGACCGGGACATCACCCGTCTGCCCATGTACCGCCGAGCCCGGCTGGGCGTCGGCTATCTGGCCCAGGAGGCCAGCGTATTCCGCAAGCTGACGGTGGAGCAGAACCTTCTGGCCATCCTGGAGACCCTGGAACGTTCCCGCACCCAGCGCCAGGAACGATGTGACCGCCTGCTTGAGGAACTCAACCTATCCCGTCTGCGCAGGCAGAAGGCCTTCACCCTCTCCGGGGGCGAGCGCCGCCGGGTCGAGATCGCCCGGGCTCTGGTGACCGATCCCGACTTCATCCTGCTCGACGAACCGTTCACCGGGGTCGACCCGATCGCCGTCGAGGAGATCCAGGAGATCCTGGGCAGGCTCAAGGAGCGGGGACTGGGCGTGCTCATCACCGACCACAATGTGCGCGAGACGCTCCACATCACCGACCGGGCCTACATCATGAACGAGGGCCGCATCCTGGTCTCGGGCGACGCTGCGACCCTGGTCGACGACCCGATCGCGCGCAAGGTCTACCTGGGCCAGCGGTTCACCCTGGGCTGAATCGGGTTCTTCCGCCGGGGAGCTGGCGTTCACCGCCACCGGCCGGCCCGGTAGGGAAGGGGACCGAACATGCGCTTCACCGAAGAACTCCTGGCCGCCGCCCGGCCCATCTGGGATGCTCAGCTCGCCCATCCTTTCGTCCGGGGGATCGCGGACGGAACCCTGGAAGAAGAGCGTTTCCGGCGCTATATCGGGCAGGACTACCGCTATCTCAAGGAGTTCGCCCGTGTTTTCGCCTGGGCGGTGGCCAAGTCGGGGGACCTGGCCGCCATGGGCTGGTACTCGGGGGTCCTCAACCTCACCCTGAACGTGGAGATGGGCCTCCACCGCACCTACGCCGCCCGTTTCGGTATCAGTGAGCAGGAACTGGAGGACACCCCGATGTGGCCGACCACCCGGGCCTACACCGATTTCCTGGTGCGGACGGCCGCCGATGGCGATATGGTCGAACTGGTGGCCGCCCTGCTCCCCTGTGCCTGGGGCTATGTGCATGTGGCCAAGGAACTGGCCGAAGCGGGACCACCTTCCGACCCGCGTTACGCCGACTGGATCGCCCAGTACGCCTCGGCCGAGTTCACGGAGGTGGCGGAGTGGCTGCGGAGCGAGTTGGAACGCCTGGCGGCCGATGCCGGACCGGAGCGCAGGGCTCGTCTGAGCGAGCTCTTCGTGCTCTCGAGCCGCTATGAGTTGGCCTTCTGGGAGATGTGCTGGAGCGGTGAGGAGTGGCCGGTCTGAACGTCTTGAACGGGGGGAAGGCCTCCGGTAGAGTCTGGTCATGAGGCTCATCCAGGAGACACGGCTGGAGCAGCGGCTCTCCCCCCAGCTCATCCAGTCGTTGAAGTTGCTCCAGCTCCCCACCCTCGAACTGGAAGCACTGATCAAGCAGGAACTGGAGACCAACCCCCTCCTCGAAGAGACCCAGCGCGACGAGCCTGAGCCGGAACTCATGCCCGCCGATCGCAAGAAGGAAGAACCCTTCGACGAACAGCAGTGGCGTGAGGTCCTGGCGGGATCCCGAGAGGTGGGCGGCCGGGGTCTGCGGCCCGACACCAGCCGGGAGTTCGACGAGCTGCCCCAGCCGGCTGAGACGAGTCTGCAGGAGCATCTCCTGGAACAGCTGCATCTCTCCGAGCTCGACCCGGAGGGTCGTCGGATCGGTGAGATGGTCGTCGGGAACATCGACGAGGACGGCTTCCTGACGGTCCCCCTGGAAGAGATCGCCCGTACCGCGGAGGTCCCCATCGAGGAGGTCGAGCGGGTCCTGGCCGTGGTTCAGACCTTCGACCCGCCCGGGATCGGAGCCCGTGACCTCAGGGAATGCCTGGCCATCCAGCTCCGGGAGAAGGGACTGGAGAACACCATATTCATGGCTCTGGTCGAGGAACATCTCGAAGACCTGGAGCATCATCGTTACGCCGCCATCGCCCGGGCACTCGACATCGACGAGGCCGACGTACAGTCGGCTGTGGCCGAACTGGCCCTGCTCAGCCCGCGTCCGGCGGCCGGCCGGTTCGGGTCGAAAGCGCAGAGCGTGGTACCGGACATGTTGGTCGAGAGCGTGGATGGGGAGTACCTGGTGATGTTCCACAGCGCAAGTCTTCCCAACCTGCGGATCAGCAACATCTACCGTGATATCCTGGCCAAGGGATCGGAGGCCAACGCGGACACCCGCAAGTACATCGTCGAGAAGTTGAACGGGGCCCGGTGGCTGCTCCGCTCGATCGCCCAGCGGCGCTCCACCATGATGAAGGTCATGGAATACATCGTCCGGGCCCAGCGTGCCTTCCTGGAACATGGCATCATGCAGCTCAGGCCGATGACGCTCCAGGAGGTGGCCGACGCGGTCGGTCTGCACGTGAGTACGGTGAGCCGCGTGACCAACGGCAAGTACGTTCAGACGCCTCAGGGCGTGTTCGAGCTGAAGTACTTCTTCAGCGGACGAATCGAGAACCGGGAAGG
>CAYUVJ010000204.1:0-4984 GCA_964447955.1 uncultured Gemmatimonadota bacterium | reverse complement strand
ATCGTCAACGTCCGGCTGATGCTGCTCTTCCTCTTCGTGGCCGGTTTCTGGAGCATGTTCTTCCAGTTCTACAACGCCCTGCCGCTCTACCTCACCCAGGACCTGGGCGAGACCCGGAGTCTCTACGGCTTCATCGTCTCGCTGGATGCGGCCGCCATCGTCTGCTTCCAGGTCATCGTCGGCTACCTGGTGCGGAACATGAAGACACCGGTGGCCGTGCTGATGGGGGTGGTGATCGCCGCCGTCGGCGTGATGGTGATCGGGGCGGTGGCCTCACCCTGGTCGATCGGGCTGGGCATCCTGATCTTCGCCATAGGGGAGATGGCCTATGCCGCCCACTTCTATAAGTACTTGGGCGACATGGCCCCCCCCGACCAGGTCGGCATGTACATGGGCTTCGCCTTCCTGCCGATCGCCCTGGGCAGCTTCTTCTCAGGATTGATGGCCTCGCCGGTGGCAAACTTCGCCCGCGAGACCCTGGGCAACCCCCAGTTGATGTGGGTCCTCTTCGGCCTGGTGGGGATCGTCTCGGCCATCGGCATATGGTTGCTGACGGTCTTCGGGAAGCCGCAGCCTTCGACGGAGGAGGTCACCACGACCGGCTAGTCAGGTCCATTCTTCCGTCCGGCAAACAAGAAGGCCCGCCTCGGCGGCTTCCAGGGACTCCCAGCGCAGATGCCGCCAGCGCAGCAGGAGCGGCCAGTACCGGAAGTAGACCCCATCCATCCGGACTTCGGTCGCCAGGTGCAGGCGGTGGAAGAAGACCGGCATGCCGATACCGACCACCAGGAACATGGCGATCATCATCTCGTTGGAGGCCGGGTTGTTCCCGAACGGCCGCCCCTGGAGCAACTGCTGCCAGGCGGAGTACCAGATCAGAGCGGCGAGAGCCAGCACGAGCAGGACTACCCAGGGCTGACGGAACCGCTGCACCTCCCGGTAGAGGGACGGTCCGGCCGGCAGGCTGCGAATCTTCTCCATGATCGTTTCTCCTGAGGGTGACCTGCCGGTCAACATACACCCGAAACAGGACGCTCCGGCGGTCGGCGGCTCAGTCCGGCTGCATCCGGGGCCCGAACAGGATAGTACCCAGTCGGACGATGTTGGCGCCTTCCTCCAGGGCCACCCGATACGAGTTGCTCATCCCCATCGAGAGCCACTTCATCGCGGTGCCCGGCAGATCCCGTCCAGCCAGCCGATCGAAGAGCTCGCAGGTGGTCCGGAAGTAGGGCCGGGCAAGTTCCGGATCACCTTGGTCCGGGCCCATCGTCATGAGTCCTTCGAGCCGCAGGTGCTCGAGCCGACTGATGGTCTCGGCCAGGTTGTCTATTACCTCAGGAAGCACCCCGGCCTTGTTGGGCTCTCGGCCGCTGTTGACCTCGATGAGCACCGGCAGCACCCGCCCGGCAGCTGCAGAACGTCTGTCCAGTTCCTCGGCCAGCCGTACCGAATCGAGGGTCTCGACCAGGTCGAAGAGTTCGACCGCCTTCTTCGCCTTGTTCCGCTGCAGATGACCGATAAAGTGCCCGACGGCCTCGCCTGGGAGCCGCTCCTTCATCCGTTCGGCTTCCTGGACGTAGTTGTGGCCGAGATGGGTGAGCCCGCCGGCCATGGCGGCCGCGACTTCCTGCGGGGACCGGGTCTTCACCGCTCCGACCAGGACGACCCCTTCCGGCAATCCATCCATGATCCCGCGGACGCGTTCGGTGATCTCTTCCGGGTTCATCCGTGGACTCCTCTCGCGGCCTGTACCGCGGTCTCCTCCCCACCCCCCTCCACCAGACGGAGCACTGGAGGCAGGATGAAGATGGTGGCTAGGAAACAGGTCCCCACCCCCATGAAGAGGACCTGACCGAAGCTGGCCATGCCCCGCATCTCATAGAAGGCGACACTGCCGAATCCGAACATGGTCGTCATTGAGGTGAGCAGGATCGCCTTTCCTACATGGCCGAAGGCCCGCCTGATGCTCCGTTCTCCCCGCCCTCCTTCCTCGCGGTGGCGGTGCAGGGCATGGACCCCGTCATCGATGCCGATCCCCAGGATGATAGGGGTCGCCATGAGGTTTATGTAATTGTACTTCATCCCCAGTACGAACATGAGCCCGAGCATGGAGACCGAACCGACCAGCAGCGGCAGCATGGCGGTCAGCCCCAACGGCCCGCGGAAGTGGAGCATGAGCAGGACCATGATGACACCGATGGCCAGCAGCGAAGCCTTCTCCCCATCGCTCAGGGTGGCATCCATCATGAGCAGGAAGAGCTGTTCGGTCCCGACGACCCGGGCGTCCACCCCCTGGGTGTCGGAGGCGAAAGCCTCGAGTTCGGGCCGGGTGAAGAGATAGTCCCGCGGTACCACTTGGACCAGGAAGCCCTCTCCGTCGCGCGGCAGCAGGGTATGGCGGACGATCTCGGGCAGGTCCTTGAGGAGAGGTGGTTCGGGGTCGGCCATGGCGGTCAGGTTGGTCCGCATCCGCTCCTCCCAGACCGGGGCCAGCGGGGCCAGCCACCCGTCCACCGCCGGACCCTCGAGCCGTCGCGAGAGGGAAGGAAGCAGGGCCTCCGGATCGGTCTCTCCGGTCTCACTCTCGACCCCGGTGACATGATCGATCACCTGGACCACCCGATCGATACCGGCCAGGTAGGCCAGGTTGGACATCAGATCGAGGTTATCCCACAGACGTTCTATCTCAACGGACAGCCGCTCGGCATCACCGGGCTCCCAGGAATCCGCGCCGGTACGGCTCAACCGTGACCGGAAGGTGCGCAGGTCGTCCCGATAGGCCTCCGCCCGTCCCGGCGGAGGGAGGAAATCGCTGACGGCCAGCACCTCTCCCACCGAGGACAGCCGTTCGAACTCCTTCTTGAGCCGTCGACTCTCCTCGACCGAGGTGGCCACCGACCAGGCGGCATGGTCGGAGAGCCCGAAGCGGTCGGGGATCTCCCGCTGGAGTTCTACCGAACGGAGACCCTTGGCCTCCAGTTCCAGGAAGTCCCACTCGGTCTCGGTGTGCAGTGCACCCCAGACCGCAGTGGCGGTCACCAGCAAGGCGGCGCCGAGGACCAGGACCGGATGATGCCAGCCGAAGTCGGCGATCCGACCGATCCAGTCGTAGTGGGCCTCGCCCAGCGCATCGGCCGCCGGCACCGGCTCCGGACCCTTCTTCCGGAGCTGCTGGCGATGGCGCATCGCGAGCAGCGACGGCAGGACGAGGAAAACCGCGGTCACAGTCAGGAGGATACCCAGCCCAGCTGTGGCCCCGAACTCGAACACCCCCCGGGTGTCCCCCACCATCAGGGTGAGGAAGGCGGCGGCAGTGGTCATGGCCCCGGTGATGACCCCGGCCCCGCTCCCGCCGATAGCCGCGTGCAGGACCTGTTCGAGCGGATGTCCGGAACGGATCTCTTCCTGGAACCGGGTCACGATATGGATGGAGAAGTCGATGCCCAGTCCGAGCAGGACCAGCATCATCATCGCCGTGATGATGTTCATACCCCCGAAGAGCAGGGCCATGGCCCCCATCGTCCAGACGATACCCATCACCAGAGGCGCAAGTGCCAGCAGTGGGACGACCCATCCGCGGAAGGTCCGGGCCAGGAGGAGGTAGATGAGGATCAGGGCGACGAGGGAGAGGAACTGGGTGTAGAGCCCGACGCTGTTCATCTCGTCCTGACTGATCTTGGCCATCCCGGTCAGGTCGGCGCGTACCCCGGGGTGACGCGGCGCCACCTCGGCGAGTATCGCCTCGACCTCCTCCACGGTCGCGATGACCTGGTCGATCTCCTCGATGCTCGCCCGGGGGATGCAGGGGATGAGCAGCATCCGCCGGTCCATGGAGAGTGACCAGGCTTCGCCCAGAGTGGCAGCGTCAGCCCCTTCCCGGATGAGATCCGGGTCGGCGCTCCCCGCCGCTGCCGTCCGCATGATCTCGAGCGTCCGGGCCAGTCCCAGCAGGGAACGGGCGACCTCGACCTCGTCGCGGCGCAGGTTCTCCTCACTGGAGGTATACTCACGCTCGAAGTCGTCGTTGAGCCCTCGGAACGTCCCGATCAGGCTCGGATCCCGGTACATGACCAGCATACGCTCGAGGTCGTCGGGTTCGGTGAGCAGGAAAGCGTGGTCCCGGAAGTACTCCCATGGCTGTCGGGCGAAGACCGTCTCCAGACTCTCCAGCGAACGGAGCCGGGGTTCCAGTTCCTCGGCCAGAGCGACCATCGCCGAGCGTTCCCCTTCGAGCACCACAACCAGCGAGGCTTCCCCGAAACGGTCCTGGACGTCACGGTAGAGGGCCACGTCCGGGTCGCCGGATGGGAGCAGGTCGGTCCAGTTCATGCGCAGTTCGAGACCTTCCGCGAGGACGAGCCCGGCCACGGTGAGCAGTCCGAGGACGATCAGGGTCGGCCCCCGATAGCGCAGGGCGAGTGCGGTCAGGCCGCGGATCCAGAAGGGGACCCGGGTGTTCCTGGCGCGGGCAGGGTCAGGTGCGGCAGGTGGGATCATCGTTCATTCCCCTGGCCTGGCCCCGAGGCCGTGGAGGATGAACCGGCCGGTCTCGCGGGCCAGACCGGGGTCCTCCAACGCACCGGGCAGGCCGGTCATGGTGGGCAGGAGCAGGTAGACGGTATCGAGCAGGGTGAAGATGAGCCAGGTCGCGATCCGGGTATCCATCTTGCGGAAGGTTCCATCGGCAACCCCTTCCTGAAGCGTCCTTTCCAGCGGTCCGCCGGCGCGGCTGATCCGGATATCGTCGAGACGGCCCTGGAACGAGCCCATCAGTTCGAACTCCTTGGTGAGCAGGCGCAGGACCGGTCGTTCCCGGATAACCTTGGCGTAAAGATCCAGGAAGGACTTGAGGCGCTGGATCGGGTCCTGCCCCTCCCGGAGCCCCCGTTCCCACCGGTCGGTCATGTCGTTGACGATCTCGGTCAGCAAGGCGGCGAAGAAATCCGCCTTGTCCCGGAAGAGCTCGTAGAAGGTCCGCTTGCTG
>CAYUVJ010000203.1:0-4992 GCA_964447955.1 uncultured Gemmatimonadota bacterium | reverse complement strand
TGGTGACCCGGGCCGCAGCCCGGCGGTTCAATTGCACGGTGGCCATCACGGCGGCCCGGGACATGCTCTCGGACGGTGAGCGGGTCGCCACCGTGGACAACGGCCATCCGCTGCTCACCGCCGTCACGGGTACCGGCTGCATGGCCACCACGATGATCGGGGCCTTCGTAGCGGTCGAGGAAGACCGTCTGCTGGCCGCCGCCTCAGCCCTGGCGGTATACGGCCTGGCCGCGGAACAGGCGGCCGCGGGGGCGGCCGGTCCCGGCACCTTCCAGGCCGCCCTGTTCGACCGGGTGTACGGCCTGACGCCCGAGGAGGTGACCGCCGGCGCCCGCATCACCCTGGTCGAGGGCTAGTGTCCTGACTCAGGACACTAGGACCTCATGACGGGAGTCCGACCCGTGGTCGGGGTGCTGGCCGGTCTCAGCTCCGCAGCGCTGACCTGGCTGGCCGAGGAGGCCGAACGCCACATGCTGGCTGACGGGCTGGCGGTCCGGGACACCGAGCGCCGGCTCCAGCCCCTCTTCAGCGTCTATACCCCCCTCGTCCTCCCCCTGGCCGACCGGCTCCTGACCGATGGGCAGGGGGCCCCCCGGCACGTGCTGACCGCCGGCCGCTTCCGAATGGTCGACCTGCCGGAAGTCTACGCCGCCGACCTGCAGGGGGTGGACACGCCGCAGGATTGGGAACGGCTCCGGAAATAGGCTATCGTCGCAACATGTCGGCTGAGCGTACCATCCGCACCGTCTGTCCCCGCAACTGCTACTGCACCTGCGGCATGCTGGTCACCGTCCGGGACGGTCGGATCGTGGGCATCGAAGGGGATCCCGAGAATCCTGCCACCGCCGGCCGGGTCTGCCTCAAGGGGCTCGCCTACGTCGATGGGAGGGTTCAGGGGGTCACGGGGCCCTCTCGGCACTGGCCGAAGCCTTCTGGAACCCCTTCGGTGGTCCGACCCGCCTGCACGGCGACCTCTGCTGGCCGGCCGGGCTCGAGGCCACCCGGCTCACCTACGGCGACAACCTTCACAACCACCCCGCCCTGACCGTCCAGAGCCGGCTCATCCTGCTCTGGGGGCACAACCCGGCCGAGACCAACATCCACCAGATGCGGCTCATCCAGGAGGCGCGGGACCGGGGGGCCAAGCTGGTCGTGATCGACCCTCGCGCCACCGACACCACCGACGCTGCCGACCACCATCTGCAGCCCCGGCCTGGCACCGATGCCGCGCTGGCCATGGGATTGGCCCACGTCATCGCCGGCGAGGGACTGCACGACCGCCCCTTCCTGGAACGGTGCGCCGAGGGCTGGGAGGAGTACCTGCAGCGGGTCCGGGGATGGACGCCCGAGCGGACCGCTGCGGTGACCGGTCTGAGCGCCGGGGAGATCGTGGAGTTGGCTCGGACCTACGCCACCACCCATCCCGCCCTGCTCATCGCCGGATTCGGGCTGCAGCGTCACCGTCGGGCCGGACAGACCATGCGCGCGGTGGCCCTGCTGCCGGCCCTGACCGGGAACGTGGGCGTGCCGGGGGGGGGCTGGCAGTACGCCAACCTGGCCAGCCACCGCCTGCGCCCTCCCCCCCTCCCCCCGGCCCCACCCGGTCCGGTTCGCTCCTGGCCGGTCTCACAGCTGGGGAGCGCGGTGCTGGAGAGCGCCGACCCTCCGGTCCGGGCGGCCTGGTTCGAGAAGGGGAACCCGGCCAGCCAGCATCCGCGCACCGGCCGGGTCCGTGACGCCCTGGGCGCACTCGACCTGGTGGTCGTGGTCGACCAGTTCCTGACCGACACGGCCCGCCTGGCCCATTGGGTACTACCGGCCAAGACCCTCTTCGAGGAGGAGGACCTGGTCACCGCCTACTGGCATCCCTATCTGCAGCTCCGCCAGCAGGTGCTGGAACCCCCGCCGGGAGTGCGGACCGAACCGCAGATCTGGCGGGCCCTCTGCGAGCGTCTCGGGTTCGAGACCCGCTGGTTCGACACCCCCCACGAGGAGCTGCTGCGCTCGATGCTCCCCGCCGGGGAGGAGGACCTGCTGGAGCGGCTGCGCGAGACCCCGGTGGTCCCCGGGGGACAGTCCGATGTGGCCTGGGCCGACGGGGTCTTCACCACTCCGAGCGGGAAGATCGCCTTCCGTTCGCCGGAGGCCGCCGAACTCTGGGGCGTGGATCCCCTGCCCGATTACCTCCCTCTCGCCGAGGGGCACGAGGCTCCGGCCGCCGACCGCTTCCCCCTCCAGTTGCTGACCTGCAAGACCCGGGAACGCATCCACTCCCAGTTCGGCAACCTGGACAGCATCATCGAGGTCGATCGGCCGCGCCGGCTCGACATGCATCCCCGGGACGCCGCCGCCCGGGGGTTGGCCGAGGGGGACCGGGCCCGGGTCCACAACGAGCGCGGTGAGGTCGTCCTGACCGTCCACCTCGATGCCGGACTGCGCCCCGGCGTGGTCCACGCCATCGAAGGACGCGGTGTCCCCGACGACCCCTTCCTCAACCTGCTGACCGACGATGGGGTCACCGACATGAACCACGGCGCGGTCTTCTACGAGTGCCTGGTCGAGGTGAGGGCGTCATGATACGGGCCGGGTTCCTGCTCGATCTGGACCGCTGCACCGGCTGCGGCGCGTGCGTGCTGGCCTGCCGCATCCAGCACAGTCGGCTGGAGGGACCCTCGTGGCGTCGTCTCATCCGGTTCAACCGGGGTCGCTGGCCGGACGGGGCAATCATCCTCGATCCCGACCGTTGCCTGGGCTGCGGTTACTGCCTGATGGCCTGTCCTTTCGACGCCCCGGCCCCGGATCCTGCCAGCGGCCTGATGACCAAGTGCGATTTCTGCGCCGAACGGACGGGCGACGGACTGCCCCCGGCCTGTGTGGCCGCCTGCCCGATGGACGCCCTGCGGACCTTGGACACCGCAGGGATGACCCTGCCGCCGCCGGAGACGATCCCCGGCTTCTCCGACCCGTCCGACTGCCGGCCCAGTCTGCGTCTGCTCCTCCCGGAAGGGGGGCGGCGCGGGGAACGTCTGACCCGGCTCGAGGAGATGCTCGGGCCATGATCCCATCCCGACACGAACGAGCCAGATTCGTCGAAATGGTCCCGCTGGTGGTCTTCACCTGGCTGGCCCTTCCGGCCGCGGGCACCCTGATGTCCCTCTCCATCCTGCGCCCGGGGATGGAGATCATCGACGAGGTCCGGCGCGGACTGGCGGGGGCGGCGGCGGTCCCTCTGGCGGTCGGTCTGCTGGCCTCCCTGCTCCACCTGGGACGACCCGGCCGTCTGCTGCAGGCGGTACGGGGTCTGGGCCGCAGTCCTCTCAGTGCCGAAGTCGTGCTGGCCAGCCTGGCCCTGACCGCCGCGGCCGGCGCCGCCCTCCTCCCCGCCGCCTGGTCGCCCCCCCTGCTGGACGCAGCCGGCCTGTCCGGGCTGCTGCTCCTGGTCGTCATCCCCTGGGTCTATGCCCGGCGGGGCCAGCCGGCCTGGACCGGACCCGCGGTCGTGGCCCCGGTCCTGCTGGGGACCGCCTGGGGGCTGCTGGTACTCACCGCGGTCATCGACCGTTCGGCCGAGGCCGCCCCGGCCGGACTGGCCGTGCTGCTGGCCGCCGACACCTTGTTCTTCATCGTGCGCTGGCAAAGGATCCGTCACCGGGCAGGCATCGCCTCCCCCGCCTGGCCGGGCTTCCAGCGCCATCGGGCCCCGCTGGCCCTCTCCCGTCTCGTCCTGGCCGACCTGGGTCCGGCGGTCGCCGCAGCCCTGGAGCGCCCGGCAGCGGCCCTGGTCCTGCTGGCCCTGGGGATCCTCATGGACCGGCTCCTGTTCTACGGATTGGCTCTGAAGCAGACCACGGAGGCCGGGGTAGACAGGATGGAGGGACTGCTGCAAGGAGTCTACGATGAGCCCGACCCGCCGTGATTTCATCCAGCAGGCCGCCCTGGGGGCGGCCTCGCTCAGCCTGGGCGCCTGTGCCTCGCCGTCCGACGACGAGGTACCGAAGGCAGACCGGCGGCTGAGGATTCTCATCCTCGGCGGGAGCGGGTTCATCGGCCCCCACCAGGTCCGCTACGCCCTGGCCCGCGGTCACGAGGTGACTATCTTCAATCGGGGACTCACCAATCCCGGTCTGTTCCCCCATGTGGAGAACCTCATCGGGGACCGGCAGGGTGACTTAGCTGCCCTCGAGGGCCGAAGCTGGGACGCGGTCATCGACAACTCCGCCTCCACCCCCAGCTGGGTCCGACACTCGGCCCGGCTGCTCGGGGAAGCCACTCACGTCTATCTCTTCACCTCGACCCGCTCGGTCTACTCGGACTTCTCGCAGGTCGGGATGCAGGTCGAAGGTCCGGTCTACAAGATCGGGGCGGAAGAGATCGAGGACGAGAACCGGCTCCACTACGGCCTGCGCAAGTCGCTCTGCGAGCAGGAGGCCCGGACCGTCTTCGGTGAGCGTACCCTGGTGGTGCGTCCCGGACTGATCGTCGGGCCGGGCGACCCGACCGACCGCTTCACCTACTGGCCGGTCCGTATCCAGCGCGGGGGGGAGGTGCTGGCCCCCGGTGACGGCACCGATCCCTGCATGTACATCGATGCCCGCGACCTGGCCGAGTGGTACATCCACCTGCTGGAACAGGACATCCACGGCACCTTCAACGCGCTGGGGCCCGACGGAGGCCTGCCGATGATCGGGCTGCTCTTCGGGATCCGGGCGGTCGTGACCTCAGATGTGGTTTTCACCTGGGTGGACAGCGGGTTCCTGCGGGAGCACCGGGTCCGTTCCTACACCGACATGCCGCTCTACACCGCCGCCGTTGGACGCCGGGCCGGATTCGCCCGGTTCGACATCCGGCGGGAAGTGGAGGCGGGGCTGAAGTTCCGTTCCCTGGCCGAGACCACCCGGGACACCCTGGCCTGGCATGCCGCCCGGCCCGAGGAGGAACGGGAGGAACTGCGGGCCGGCCTGCGCCCCGACCGGGAGGCCGAACTGCTCGCGG
>CAYUVJ010000202.1:0-5003 GCA_964447955.1 uncultured Gemmatimonadota bacterium | reverse complement strand
TTCGAGGATTTCGAACTTTTCCTGAGTCAGTCCCCGATTCACCACACCGCGGACATCACCACTCCGTTCCTGATCCTGCACGGCACCGACGACGGGTCGGTCGACTGGATACAGGGGCTGGAGTACTACAACATGGCCAAGCGGCAGGGGAAGAACGTCATCCTGCTCTCCTACCCGGAAGAGGGTCATCATCTCGGCCGTAAGGAGAACCGGATCGACTTCCAGATCCGGATGAAGCAGTACTTCGACCACTATCTCAAGGGGACCCCGGCCCCCGACTGGATACTAGACGGGGTGCCCTTCCTGGAGAAGGAGACGGCCACGCCGACCGACGGCCTGCCGCCGAACTGAGTCCCGGGCAGACCGATCTGCGGCGCGCCCGGCCGCAACCCGAGTCCGATGCCGCCGGACACCGGTCCCGTGTCCGGCGGCATCATTAACTACGGAATTCGTCTGGAGCAGGGATTGTGGTTGTCCCATCGCTCTCCTCCATGCTAATAATTAAAGTTTAACCCGACCATCGGGACGGCGGAACCAGGCTCTTCGGACAGGGGGGGCCGTGGGATCCGGCACGGACCGCCGTTCCCGCACGACAGGTCTCGAATCATGACACCTGTGAGGGATACTCATCCCCGGCGCACGGTGAGGCGGGTCCGTTCCGCATTGCACCGTGCCGTCCGACGGCTCGTCTTCCTAGGGATCGGGAGCGTATCCCTGAGTTGCGGACTCGGAGTGCGTCCGGCCGGCGTGCCCGACCTGCCGCCTGATCCGCCCGGTATCTCTTCCACCGTCGCCGAACCGCGGGGACTCGACCCGGGCCGCAGCCTCGACCAGTATGCCACTACCTCCTGGGGGGTGCAGGAGGGGCTCCCCCAGAACTCCGTCCAGGCCATCCTCCAGACCCGGGACGGCTATCTCTGGCTGGGCACCCAGGAAGGGCTCGTCCGTTTCAACGGGACCGGTTTCCGGACCTTCCACATCGGCAACACCCCCGGCCTGCCGCACAACAACATCAGCGCCCTGAGCGAGAACCCGGCCGGGGGGATCTGGGTCGGGATGCGCGGCGGCGGGCTCGTCCTCTTCGACGGTGAGCGGGCCTCACTGCCCGAAGGGCTGTCCGAGTACTCCGACTGGAGTGTGACCGCCCTGGCCCAGGACCGCGCCGGGGGGCTCTGGATCGGGGCGGTCACCCAGGCATTGGGACGGCTGCAGGATGGTGTCTTCACAACCTGGGGGGTCGCGGACGGGCTGCTCTCCGGGCAGGTCACCAGCATCGGTGTCGGATCGGACGAGGTGGTCTGGGTCGGGTGCGAGCGCGGCCTGGTCCGGATGGCCCCGGCCGCGGGGGGCGCGTTCCACCCGGTGGTGGTCTTCGACGACCTGGATGTGCAGGCGCTGGCCTGCGATCCCCGGGGGGGCCTCTGGATCGGCACCCCGGAGGGACTGCTGCGTTACGACGGGCGTTCGCGGCGGCCGGTGACCGGGACCGACGGCCGGGGTCTCGACGCCGTCCAGGTCCTGCTGGCGGACGGGTTCGGCAACCTCTGGATCGGGACGACCCGGGGGATCGCGCGGCTCCGGGAGGGGCGGCTCGACCGACTGGAGGATATCGGAGAGGAGATGGGCCGGATCGTGGTCGCCCTGACGGTGGACCGGGAGGGCGACCTCTGGTTCGGCCTGGCTTTCGGCGGCCTCCACCAGCTGCGGGACGGGCGGGTCGTCACCCTCGGCCCTGCCCAGGGACTCCGCCAGAGCGTGGTCTACGCAGCCGCCCCCGCCCGCGACGGCGGGGTCTGGGTGGGCGGCCATACCGGGGAGGTGGACCGGCTGCGGGAGGGACGGTTCGAGCCGGTCTGTGTCCTCCCGGGTACCGGGATGGGACGGGTCCGGTCGCTCCTGGAGACGCGGGACGGCACCCTCTGGCTCGGCAACGACCAGGGACTCTACCGGTGGCGCCGGGGGTCCCTGTCACGGTTCACCGGCCCGGAGAAGTTCCCCGAGGTCCCGGTACGGGCGCTGGGTGAGGATACGCAGGGCGCCCTCTGGGCCGGCGCCGACGGAGTCGGGCTCTACCGGATCGACCCGGACGGGGCGATGACCCGCTTCGACGAGTCGGACGGGCTTCCCTCGCTGGAGTTCCGCCACATCTTCTGTGACCGCTCCGGGCGCCTCTGGGTCGGGACCTACGGCGGGCTCGCCCTGCTGGAGGGCGGACAGTTCCGGGTCTTCGGGCAGGCACAGGGCCTCTCCCACAACTACATCCGGACCATCACGGAGGCGGACGACGGGACCTTCTGGGTGGGCACCTACGGAGGGGGGATCAACCGTTTCCGGGACGGGGTCTTCACCCCCGTCACGGCCCGGAACGGGCTGCCCAGCAACACGATCTACCAGATCGTGGGCGACGGGTTGGGCCGGCTGTGGATGAGCTGCAACCGCGGGATCTTCTACGTCCCGCTGGCCGAACTGGAGGCCTTCGCCGGGGGCCGGATCGAGCGGGTCGCCCCGGTCACCTACGATGAATCGGACGGGATGCGCAACCGGGAGTGCAACGGGGGGAACCCGGCCGGGTGCCGGACCCCGGACGGCCGCATCTGGTTCCCGACCGTGGACGGCCTGGCCTCGGTCGACCCGGAGCACCTCATCCCCGATGTGATCCCCCCCCAGGTGATCCTGGAGCCGGTCCGGGTGGACGATGTGCCCTGGGACCCCGGGCGGGAGGCGCTCCTTCCGGCCAACCCGCGGCGGCTCGAGTTCCGGTTCACGGCGCTCGATTTCTCGGCCCCGGACAAGGTCCGGATCCGCTACCTGCTGGAGAACTTCGACCCCGGCTGGCGGGAGACGGCAGAGGAACGAAGTGTCCAGTACACGCAGCTCAAGCCCGGGAAGTACTGTTTCCATGTAGTCGCGGCCAACGGGGACGGAGTCTGGAACCGGGCGGGGGCATTCTTCCCCTTCACCGTCCGACCGGCCTTCTACCAGATGATCGGATTCTACCTGTTGGTCGTCCTCGTCCTCTTCTCGGCCGGCTGGGGATTCGTCACCTGGCGCCTCGGCCAGGTCCGGCGTGACGAAGAGGTGCTGCGGGAGCGGGTGAATGAAGCCCTCGCGCAGGTCAAGACACTCAGCGGCCTGCTCCCCATCTGCGCCAACTGCAAGAAGGTCCGCGACGATAAGGGGTACTGGGAACGGATCGAGGTCTATATCCGGGACCGTTCCGACGCCGAGTTCAGCCACGGCCTCTGCCCGGATTGCATGAAGGAACTCTATCCCGAATTTGCGCCCGACCCGGCCGCCGACCCGGAGCGCGGCGCCTGACCGTTCAGCCTCCGGCCGCAATCCGGCCGACTGCCGCGATCAACCGGTCTACCTCCGTAGTGGTGGTGTAGGCCACACAGCCGGCCCGCAGCAGGCCCTGCTCCAGGCGGCCCAGCCGGCGGACCACGCTGAGGGCGTAGAAGTCGCCGTCGGAGACGAAGAGGGCGGATGAGGCCAGCTCGGCGGCCACCTCTACCGAGGGGCGGTCCCCGACGGTGAAGGAGAGGGTGGGGGTGCGGGGTCCCGAGCCCGGCTCGGGGCCGTAGAGGGTCACCCCATCGATGGCCGACAGGCCGTCCCAGAGCCGGGCGACGAGGGCCTCCCCCCGCTCGTGCAGGGTGGCGAAGACCCGGTCGAGCCGGGTCCGGCGGTCCCCGTCGGGTCCGGCCAGCGAGGCCAGCCAATCCACCATGGCCGCCGTCCCGGCGATTCCCTCGAAGACCGGGGTGCCGGTCTCCAGCCGGTCGGGGGCGGTATCGGGGGCCGGCTCCAGCTTGGGTACGGCGGCGGCTGCCAGCAGGTCGGCCTTCCCGTAGAGGACCCCGAGGTGGGGTCCGTAGGCCTTGTAGGCGGAGAAAGCCAGGAAGTCGCAGTCGAGGGCGCGCACATCCAGCCGGACGTGGGGGGCCAGGTGGACGGCGTCCACGAAGACCCGGGCCCCGGCGGCATGGGCGACGGTGATGATGTGTTCGAGGTCGTTGACCGTCCCCAGAGCGTTGGAGGCGCCCCCCACCGCCACCAGGCGGGTCCGGGGTCCCAGTGCTTCCTCCAGTTCGTCGTACCGCAGCCGGCCGCTCTCCGGGTCGAATCCCACCATCCGGACCACGATCCCGAAATCGCGTTCGAGGGCTCGCCAGGGATCGATGTTGGCGTGGTGGTCGAGTTCGGTCACCACGACCTCGTCCTCCGGCGCCCAGTCGCGGGCCAGGCCCCGGGCCAGGTGGAAGGTCAGGGTGGTCATGTTGGGACCGAAGACCACTTCGCCCGCCTCGCATCCCAGCAGGTCGGCCACCGCCCGACGGGCGTCGGCCACGATCCGGTCGGTCTCCCGGCTGGTGGCGAACCGCCAGTGGGTGTTGGCGTTGTGGTGAAGCAGGTAGTCGGTCACGGCGTCGGCCACGACCCGGGGTACCTGGGTGCCCCCGGGACCGTCGAAGTAGGCGACCTGCGTGCCGTCCTGGAGGCGTTCCAGGGCGGGGAAGGCGGCGCGGATGGCGGCGGTGAAGACGACGGACTCGGATGCGGACACGATGACGGCTCCCGGCTGCCGGTGCGATGGTGGTCCCCCGGGCGCGGTATCGGCTGGCCGCGGGGGCGGCGGACCGTCTATTGATAATGCATCACGGGACAGACTGCGAGGCCGACCCTGCCGGGGACCGGATTCGACCCGACCCCGGTCCGACCACCACCTCTGACCGGACCCGACTCATGCTGGCCGACCTGATCCGCCGCAACCGCAGCATCCGCCGTTTCGACGCCTCCGCACCGGTCCCCTTGGAGACTCTCCGCGAACTGGTTGACCTGGCCCGGCTCTCGGCCTCGGCGGCCAACCGCCAGCCGCTCCGCTACCTGCTGAGCAGCGACCCGGAGACCAACGCCCGGATCTTCCCTCACACCGCCTGGGCCGGCTATCTGACCGACTGGCCGGGGCCGGACGAAGGGGAGCACCCGATGGCCTGGATCAT
>CAYUVJ010000201.1:0-5032 GCA_964447955.1 uncultured Gemmatimonadota bacterium | reverse complement strand
CGCTCCAGTGTTCGGGCGGCAGTTCGTGGATGAGCACCCGGACCACTTCGGGACGAACCCCCAGGATGTCGACGGTCACATCCGTCAGGGTCCTGCTCAGTCGGGCTTTCTGCTCCAGGGTGCGTCCCTCGAGCATCTTGACCTCTATGACGGGCACAGACAAGCCTCCTTCGGGGCTCCCGGCACCGGTGAGCCTCGGTGAGCGGTTACTTCTTTATCCCCCCGGGGACCAGACCACTACAAGGAGTACCCGCCGGGTGTGCATCCCGCCGGAGCGACACCTCGAAGAGGACTGAAGGGTCTCCTGGAGAGGATAGTATTATATTTCAGAATCGCCCCTTTCGGCCCTGAACGGAGAAGTGATGGCCATGTTCCGACCGCGCAACCTGCTCGCCCTCGCTCTGTTGGCTCTGCTCGTGGTCTCCGGCTGCGAGAAGAAGAAGGTCAACGTCTCGAATTACTATAACGTGATATACATGGTGAACGAGCCGGGGACGGTGTATACCGCTCCGACCGTGACCTATATCAACGCCGAGGGGGCAGAGACCATACATACCCCCAGCCCATGGACCGGTTTCTGGGAAACGGCGGCCATGTTTATCCCGCGCTTGACCACGGCCCGCGTCACCGCGGTCAAGACTCACGCCAACACCAACCGGCTCACGGTGAACGTGCTGATCGTCGGCGCCGTGCGGGCCACCGGATACACCGAGGAGCCCAACGGGACGGCGAGCGCGGAGTTCTACCTGCCGTAGAGGCGAGGGACACCGGCACCGGTCGGTCACTCCAGGGCGCTCAGGGCGCTCCCGGAGGGCCCCCGGTCGCCTCAGGGACGGGCTCGAGAGAAGGGCGGGGATCACCCCGCCCTTCTTCTTGCCGGTCTGGAGACCGGCACCTGCCTCCGGTGTCTAGAAGTCGACCAGACCGGCCAGCTTCAACAGTTCCAGGTGGTTGAGTACCGCCTGCAGGTCCGAGGGGTTCTGGAACTGGGCATCCAGCAGCTTCTTGATGTCCAGGGCACTGAATGTGCCGTCGCAGAGCAGTTGCAGCTCGGTCGTGCTGGCGATCTGCCCGCGGCCGACCGGGAAGCGGGCCCGCTCGCTCTCCGGGACCGCGTTCAGGGCCTGCTGGTAACCGCGGTAGCCGGTCGCCCGGACCCGCTCGGTCGGCTTCGGGACGATCCGGTCGGCCCGCCGCTCCAGGTCGGTCAGACGCAGTCTCGCTGGAGCGGTCCCCAGCCGGGCCGCGGCGGCGTTCATGTGGACCTCCAGCGCGGTCATGTGCTGCTGACCGACCCCTTCGATCAACTTCTGCATCGCCGCCACATGGTCGCCTACCTTCCTCGCGTCCTCGGCCAGTTCGTTGACGCTGGCCAGGGTCGCCTGTTCGGCCAGCACGGTGGCTTCGACCAGGTAGCGGGCGGCCCGGTAGGCGTCGGTCAAACCGGCCGCGTCACTCTGGTTGAGCTTCTCCAGCCCCATCATGAACTGGTGCCCGAGTCGGGAACTGCCGTTGCTGGCCGTCTCCGAGGCCATGCGGATGGCCAGGTCGTCGTCGGCGCTGGCCACGGTGTAGGCCCCGGCCGCTCCGATGACCGCAACCCGCTTGAGCACGGTGGGATCGGCTTTGTCGGCCCGGTCACCCGAGGTGTGGTACCAGCGGTCGGGCCAGGCGATCATCATGATCCCCGGCACCCCGACCCCCCAGTCGTTGAAAACCTCGTGGTCACTCGAGCCGTAGTGGGTCTCGATGGCGTAGTAGAAGGGCTCGTCCGCCCCCGAGGGGGCGACGATGCGGTGGGGGACTTTGAAGAAGCCGCTGCGGTTCTGGATCCGCTCCCGGTTCCCCTCACCCACGAACCGGTAGTAGTTCTCCATCACATCGTTGATGTAGTGGGCGTTGCCGTAGGTGGTCCGCATCAGGCAGAAGAAGGCCTGGTTCTTGCTCAGCCACTCGCCGACCATGTCCATATTGATGTTGCACAGGGTCTGCTCCATCAGGTCCTGATGGGCCTGTACCCAGGGGCCCGTCCCGGAGAACTCCGGCCCCCACAGGAACCGGATGGTCCGCCTGGGACGGGGGATCCGCCCCTCATCGATCAGGGTGTGCAGGGTACGGGCCACCTCCAGGATGGCGGCGCTCCCCGATTTGTTGTCGTTGGCTCCCTGCTTGGTGTACCCCTCGAAGAGGTGGGCCGAGAAGATGACCTCACCAGCGTCCGGGTCGGTCCCGGGGATGTAGCAGACCGGGTCTTCCAGATCGTACTCCCGGGTGGTGCTCTCCACCTGGGCGTGCACGGTGATCTTCTCCCCGGCCATCAGCCGGGCCTTCAGGCTCTCCGCCTCCCGCGGCGGGATGAAGAACCCGAACTTGGTCTCCGCGCCGCTCGTGCTCCGTCCCCCCACCCCACTCCACGGGATCTGCAGCGGGTCAAAGAAGGGCCGGCCGTTGCTGATGCAGACCACCCCTTCGGCCCCCCCCTCCTGGCAGGCCAGGCGATGCACCCCGGAGATGGAGCCCTCGGTCACGACGATCTTGCCGGCCACACCCGCCCGTTCGATCTCTTCACGGCTGCCCCTACCCACCCAGACCAGCTCGGCGGTCACGTCGGCCGGGTTGCTCCCCGAGGCCAGCATGGCCCGCAGGTCGGTGAAGGAGGCCAGTTTCTGGTGCATCGGGCTGATCTCCCAGAGTTCCCCCTTCATCCCGTCCCAGACCGAACCGCCCGGGTAGCGCACGATCTCGGCCCCGGGCAGGCCGTACAGTCTAAGCTGGTCGTAGATGTACTGGGCCTCGTAGAAGGTGCCCTCGTATTCGGCAGCCTGGCGGTCGCGGTTGAACCCGCCGATGGCGACCACGGTGTTCCAGGCGGTCTCACCGGAGGCTTCACCGACAATCTCGGACATGACCGGCTCGTCCAGCAGGGTCCAGTAGTACCAGGGGGTGTACTGGGCAGAAAGGGGACCGGCGGTCACGACCAGGATGGCGACCGCGAGCAGGAGGTTACGCAGGCGCATCGTGCACTCCCGTGCTTGAGGGGTGGGCAGGCTGGTTACGATACCGACTATACCATATCCCCGCTGACGGTCGTGCCGGAATCCTCCGGCGAGACGACCGGGCACGAGTCCGGGATCAGCCGGTCGGGCCGGTCCAGCACCCGACGCAGCCAGAGGAAGGCGAGCGTACCGGCCGTGAGGTTGGCCAGGGGAAGGGCACCGAAGACCCCCGGCGGACCGAAGAGCCCGGCCCCCAGGGTGGCCAGGGGCACGGCCAGCACGAAGGTCTGGGTGAGCACCAGAGCGGCGGCGTTGAAGGGGCGGTGGATGACGTTGAAGGTCATGTTGGAGAGATGCAGTACCCCGAAGAGCCCATAACCGAGCGGGACCAGATTGAGATAGAGGGTGGCCAGCCGGACCACCTCGGGTTCGTCGCTGAACAGGCCGGCCAGGGGTCTGGCGACCACCAGCAGGACCAGGAAGACCCCGGCCCCCCAGAGGAAGGCGAAGCGCTGGGCGCTGCGCACTGCCGACCGCACCCGGTCGAACTGCCCGGCCCCCAGGTTCTGCCCCACGAAGGGACCCAGTACCGAGGAGAGCGCGATGACCAGGGTCATGGAGAGCTGGTCGACGCGGGTGCCTACCCCCAGGGCGGCTACCGCGTGGGGACCGAACCGGGCCACGATACCGGTGATCACGCCGGCGGCCAGCGGCAGGATGACGTTGGTCCCGGCCGTGGGCAGACCGACATAGAGGAGTTCCCCCCAGGAACGGAGGACCTCGCGCAGATCCTGGGGCGAGGTGGAGGTCAGCATCTTCTCCCGCCGGCCCAGGACCCATAAGGCCACCGCCAGCGTGGCGGCCCGTGCGATCACCGTGGCCAGGGCGGCGCCGGCCAGTTCCATCCGCGGGAAGGGTCCCAGGCCGAAGATGAGTACCGGGTCGAGCACCACGTTGACCAGGAAGGCGGTGACCATGACCAGCCCGGGGGTCAGGGTGTCCCCGGTGGCCCGGATGGCCGAGTTGCCGATCATAGGAATGACCACGAAGAGCATGCCGGGGTACCAGATGCGCATATAGCGCTTCACCAGGACCAGGATTTCACCCTCGGCTCCCAGCAGCCGGAAGACCGGGTCCATGGTCAGCAGGCCGACGGTCACCAGGACCACGGCCACCAGAACGCCGAGGACCAGGGAGTCGCTGGTGAGGCGCCGGACCCGTTCGTGGTCCCCGCTCCCGATGGTGCGTGAGATCACCGCGGCAGTCCCCACCCCCAGACCCATCGCCATACTGTTGACCACCAGTACTACCGGGAAGGTGAAACTCATCGCGGCCAGGGGTACCGTACCCAGCCGCGATACAAACCAAGTGTCGGTCAGGTTGAACGCGGCCAGGGCCAGTGAGCCGATCACCATCGGCCCGGTCAGGCGGGCCAGGGTCGCGACGATCGGGTCGTCGAGCAGACGGGCGGACCGCTTCCGGCGGGTGGATATCGACAAGATGACCTCTTAGACTCGTATCGATGATATGAGCGGACCTCTGTATAGCCATTCGCGGCGGTCCCCGCAACACCCCAGCCTGGGAGAAGGATGTGCCCGAACCACGCGACCCGGTCACCGCCTATCTGGAGCGGTTCGAGGAACTGCGCCTCTTCAAGCGCTGGTCGACCGATGTGAACATGCTCCGCTTCGCCGCCCTGGTTCTGACCGGCGCCGACCTGCCGGAGTTGGACGACCGGCTGGAACAGGCGGCGGATCGGATCAAGAAGAAGGCCGGGGCCTTCGGGACCCTCAACAGTCCCACCCGGCATATCGTGGCGGCCATGCTGGTGCGCCGGGGGCTCGAGATCGACCCGACCCTCGAGCAGGTGGACCGCGTGCGCAGTCTCTTCCGGGCGGAGAAACTGAAGCGGGGGGGGATCCATGAGGCCCTGGCCGCCCTGCTGCTGGTGCTCCAGGCCGGCGAGCGGGAGGTGGACGTCTGGACGGTCCGCCGGATGAAGGAGATCCTGGCCCGCTGGAAGAAGGATCATCCCT
>CAYUVJ010000200.1:0-5046 GCA_964447955.1 uncultured Gemmatimonadota bacterium | reverse complement strand
GGAGCACGTCGATTGTCTTGTGATCCTTGTAACCCTCCCACTGCTTGTCGTATCTGGCCGAGGTCGGGTAGTTGACGATGGATACTTCACCTGACTGCTGGTTCTCCTGGATCTGGATCTCCTGCAGGCTTGTCTGCAGTTGTTCATACAGATGGGTGTTCAGCTCCACCGACCGCCGCAGGGTCGCCAGTTCGATCTCCTCCTGCGGGTAGTCGCGCAGGAGTGTGTTGAGTGAAGCGAGCTGTGACCGGAGCGAAACCAAGTCCTGCTCCAGGGTCGAACGGATCTCGCGGCGGACCTCTTCGATCCGATCCTCGAGAGCACGGACCGCAGGTGCCTGCGGCGTGTAGGTGACGAGCAGTTCGGCCCGCCGGTCCAGCAGTTCGGTGTACTGCCGGAAGGTCTCGGCCTGATAACTGACCGCCGCCGGATCGACCGAGGCGCCGGAGGAGGGGAAGGTGAAGTTGCCGGTCCGCAGGCGCCGCAGCTGTTCCTGGACGAGCTCGATCCGGCTGAGCAGGTTGCGCTGGCGGTCGATCAGGACGGAGAGCCCGGAGACATCGGCGGTCGCGGTGCTCAGGTTATCTTCCAGGAATTGCTGGAGGTCCGTCCGGCTGGAGTCGAGTCGGCTCCGCACGATGGCGAGCTGTCCTTCGATGAAACCGCGGGCCTCCCGCGTACGGACCTTGGCCTCAGTAGAACTGTATCGCTGGAAGGCATCGGCGGTCTTTTGAGCCAGGTCGGTGGCACGCTGCGCTGCTCTTCCGGAACGGTCCGGATCCGGGATGGTCGCGATGATATCCACCAGACCGGTGGATTCCACCTGCTGGGCACTGATCTGCCCGGTCAGTTCGTTGAGGACGTCGAGATACGCTCGTCTCCGGGGGTCAGAGCCTTTGAAGACAAGGCTATCAGGAAAACTCTCAGGAATGTCCCCCAGCGCGCGGGCGACCAGGAGCAGGACCGGCTGGCTGTTGATCAGCCGGACCTGGGTGGAGATGTTGTCCTCGGGACTCCAGTAGAAGGTCTCCATGAGGAAGCTGGTGACGTCGCTGGCCCGCTGGATCCGCACCGTGGCCGTGGCGCGGTAGGTGGGCATCTGTTCGGTCAGCATGAAAGAGAGCGCACCCAGGCCAATCGATACGGCGGCGATCACCACGATGTGGCGGCGGACGATCCGATAGTAGTCGCGGAGGTTCAGTTCGTAGCTGGGCATCAGGGATTGTACCTGTCGACGATGATGCTGAACACCACACCGGTCTGCAGGATCCCCCAGACGTCCCGGAAGAACTGCGAGACCGAGTCCATGCTGCTGCGGCTGACGTAGACGATGTCCCCCGGTTCCAGACGCATGTTGGAGGACAGGTCACCCTTTCTGAGGATGTCCGCGTACGGGACCTTGTAGAGCACCGCATCCTCCCCCCGGCCGCGGACCACCAGTACCCAGCTCTGACGGGCCCGGTTGTTCGGTCCCCCGGCCAGGGCGATGGCATCCACCAGACACATCCCGGGACGGGGACGCAGCAGTCCGGGGCTGGTCACCTCACCCAGGACATAGACGTGGCGTTGGGTGCTGGCCCGGTCCACGACCGTCACGACATCTCCGCGGTCCAGGAGCGGGTTATGTGAGGCGTCTGCCTGGTAGAGCACAGCGTTGAGGTCGAACATCCCCGTCCGGCCGGAGGCGTCGGTCACCAGGACCGCGTTCAAGTCGCTGTCCTCGGTGAAGGTGCAGTGGGCGAAGAGGAACTCGCTGAGCCGGGTGGGTCCCTCCAGGGGATAGGCTCCGGGACCGGAATCGGCATCGTTGCCCCGCACAGCGATCTCGCCCAGGAGGGCCACCGGCGAGGCGGCGTACTCGGTCACCCGAAGCCGGGCCCGCGGGTCTCTGAGGAAGTCGGACAGGGCCTCCGTCAGCCGGGATTCGGCCTGGGGGAGGGCGAGGCCGCCGATCCGGACCCGGCCGCCCGAGAGGTCGGTGGGCAGGGAGACCTCCCCTCCTTCACTCACGACCAGGGTGTACAGGTGTTCGCCGCCGGCCACCCCGATGCCCAGTTCCAGCACGTCACCGGGACCCAACCGGTAGTAGGGCACCCCGTCGATGCTCAGGAACGAGGCGTTCGACTCCGGCTGGGGGGGGCGCTGCCAGGTGACGACGGCCTCCTCACCGACCGGCAGAGGGATGAACCCCTCGTCGGGGGGTGGGGGGAGGGCGCCCTGGGGTGCCCCCGCGCAGGCCGATGCGAGCAGCAGGATCAGCCCGGTCAGCAGGGACCGGGGAGGTCGCTTCATCCGGTCAGGCTCCTCGGCGAGGCTGGACGTGGCCAGCGTGTCACAGATGCTTTGATCCAGCATCATGATAGGCCCCCTGCCTGACAAGGTAGGACGGGGTCGGCACCGTGTCGAGAACCCGTCTTCGCGGGGTCGGCGGGCCGGGGAGGGCGGAATGATGTTTGCGCCCCGGTACCGGTTGGAAGAAACTGAGCGGGCATGAGACTCCTCCACGTCATCCAGGACCTCGGTATCGGCGGTACCGAACGACTCCTCGAAGGGCTCC
This sequence comes from uncultured Gemmatimonadota bacterium, assembly GCA_964447955.1. GTDB lineage: Bacteria > Blakebacterota > Blakebacteria > Blakebacterales > CAYUVJ01 > CAYUVJ01. Next base: position 2,489 of record CAYUVJ010000200.1, on the reverse strand, counting down.
TGCCCCGATTCCGGCAGGCGGGACACGAGGTCCGGCTCTTCTGCCTGTCCGATCTGGGACCCCTGGTCCCGTCGCTCCGGGAGGCCGGGGTCGAGGTGGAGCACCTCGGCCTGCGGAGCTACTGGAGCCCCCGCCAGGTCTTCGCCCTGAGGAGAGCCATCGACCACAGCGGGGCGGACGTGGTCCATGCGCACGGTTCGTTCGCCGACATCTTCACCGGTTTCGCCTGTTCGCTCCCCCGCCGCCGCTCCTTCCTGGTCCATCACCATACCGTCTGGGTGGAGGGGCACCCGCGCCGTCAGTTTCTCGCGGAACGTTTCGTCGCCGGCCGGGCCCGACGGGTGGTCTGCATCTCCGAGGCGGTGGCCGGTTCGGTGGTGGCGGCCGGGCTGGCGAAGCCCGGAGCGACGACGGTCGTGCTCAACGGCATCGACCTCGAACGCTTCCCGCCGATCCCCTTCCGGGCCCGGCCCCGGATCGTCTCGGTGGGTTCCCTCACCCCCCACAAGGGACACCGTCATCTGATCGAGGCGGTCGGTCGGCTCACCGGGCACTGGCCCGAGCTGGAACTGGTCCTGGTGGGGGAGGGGCCGGAACGGGCGGCGTTGCTGGAGCTGGCGGGCCGGCTCGGTCTCGCCGGCCGGGTCCGTCTCACCGGGGCGATCGAAGACGTGCGGTCCGAACTGGCCGCCGGGGGGGTCTTCGTCCTGCCCTCGGTCCGGCGCGAGGGTCTCGGGATCGCCCTGATGGAGGCGATGGCCACCCGTCTGCCGGTGGTGGCCACCCGGTGCGGCGGGATCGAGGAGGTCGTGACCGAGGGGACCGGCCTGCTGGTCGAACCGGGGGATACCCCGGCCCTGGCCGAGGCCGTCGCTTCGTTGCTGGGTGACCCGGACCGGGCCGAACGGCTGGCCGAGGCCGGCCGGAGACGGGTGAGCGAGCACTTCTCCCTCAATCGTTCGGTCCAGGACCTGCTCACCCTCTACGGTGAGACCGTCCATGCCTGAGAACGACCGTCCCCTGCGGGTACTCTATGTCTCCAGTTTCGGCGGCTTCCAGGGAGGGGGGCAGCACAGCCTGCGGCTGCTGATCGAACACATCTCCCGGCTGGACGTCACCCCCCTGGTCGCGGCTCCTCAGGAAGGGGACTTCCTGGAGGCCGCCCGTGCCCTCGGCTGCCCGACCCACATCACGCCCCTTCCCCCCCTGCGGCCCTGGACCCTCTCCCGGGTGAGCCGCTCGGTCGCTGCGATCCGGGATCTGCTGGCCGACGAGCGGATCGACCTGGTCCATACCGACGGACCGCGCGCGACCCTGCTCTACGGTCGGGCCGCCCGGGCGCACGGGTGCCCCCTGGCCTTCCACATCCGGGTCAGCGAGCGGGAGCCGGTCTGGCTGGAACGATTGCTCGCCCGCTCCGCGGACGCCCTGGTCTGTGTCTCCTCGGGGGCGGCGGATCGCTTCCGTGCCTTCGCCCAGGAGAAGATCCACCTGGTCCCCAACGGGGTGGACCTGGAGGCGTTCGACCCGGGGATCGCGCCATCTGATGAGATGACGGCCCTTCGTGAACACGGGGACGAGATCGTGATCGGGGAGGTCGCCTACCTCACGCCGCGCAAGGGACAGGACCTGCTCCTCACCGCGGTCGCGGGCCTGCCGGTGGAACTCCGCCGCCGGGTGCGGCTCGTCTTCGTGGGGGCCGAGGAACCGGGCTTCGGAAGAGGACTGCGGGAGACGGCCGTCCGGGAGGGGCTGGAGGGTCAGGTCCTCTTCCTGGGCTCCCTCTCCGACGTCCGGCCCGTCCTGGCGGGACTCGACCTGGTGGCGCTCCCCTCCTTCAACGAAGGGCTCCCCCGGACCCTGCTCGAGGGAGCGGCCATGGGCCGGGCGCTGGTGGCCAGCGACGTGGCCGGCTGCCGCGACGTGGTGGTCCCCGGACGGAACGGGGTGCTCCTGAAGTCCCGGGATGTGCGGGCGTGGACGGAGGGTCTGGCCCGGCTCCTGGCCGGGGACGCCTGGCGTTCGATGGGAGCGGAGGGGAGGAAGTTCGTGGCCGAGCACTTCGACCTGGCCGAAGTGGCCCCCCGGGTGATGGCGGTCTACCGGGGACTGCTCGCCGCACGGAAAGGGTCCAGGTGATGATCGAGATCGCCGGTTCGGAGCAGTTGCGGGACCATCGGGTGCTGGTCACCGGGGGGGCGGGCTTCATCGGCTCCAACCTGGTGAGCGCCCTGCTCGGTCTCGGGGCCCGGGTGAAGGTGCTCGATAACCTCTCGACCGGTACGCTCGACAACCTGGCGGGGCATCAGGGCGAGGCCCGGCTGGAGGTCGTCGTGGGCGATATCCGCGACCGCGACGCCTGCCGTTCCGCTCTGGAGGGGGTCGAGGTGGTCCTCCACCAGGCCGCCCTGGGTTCGGTCCCCCGCTCGTTCGACGACCCCGCCGAGACCCTCGACGCCAACCTGGTCGGACTGACGGTGCTCTTCGAC
>CAYUVJ010000199.1:0-5062 GCA_964447955.1 uncultured Gemmatimonadota bacterium | reverse complement strand
GAGGGCTCGTAAAAGAAATTGAGCACTGTGACCCCGTTGAGGGTCGGCACGCGCTTGATCGGGCGTTCCAGGACCTCGCGGAAAGACTCTGCGGTGTCCAGGAGCAGATGGATGTCGTGCGCAGGCACGCCCTCGAGTCCCACCAGGTGCTTGATCGAGAGTTTCTTCGCGGTCACGCGTGGTCTCCGTGATCTGTCGGGTTCACTATGCGCTGTCTCACTCTTCGTCCACGAGGGAGACGGTATCCTCACCGTCCTCCTCCTTGACGTGGACGACCACTTCCTCCCCCTCGGCTGTTCTGACTTCCTGACCGGTGAAGTCGGCCCGGATGGGCAGCTGCCGGTGTCCCCGGTCGATGAGGACAGCCAGGCGGATCGCCAGGGGACGCCCATAGTCCATCAGACTGTCCAGGGCGGCCCGCACCGTCCGACCGGTGTAGAGCACATCGTCCACCAGGACGAGGGTGCGGCCGTCCACCTCGAAGGGGATGTCACTGGGACGGACCTCCGGACGTTTGTCGCGGCTGCGGAAGTCGTCCCGGTACAGGGTCACGTCCAGGATCCCGACCGGTACTTCCTGGCCGGTACTCCGGTTGATACAGCCGGCCAGTCGGTGGGCCAGATGGACCCCTCGGGTCTGCATCCCGATCAGAGCCAGATCGACGGCCCCTTCCGTGTTCTCGATGATCTCGTGCGCCATCCGCATGAGTGCCCGCTCCAGCTGAGCGGGATTCATGACGGTCTTCTTCCGGTGGTCCCCGGACTTCTTGGATCGTGCTGTCATCGCGACGGGTTCCCGGCGTTGAAGGGTACAAAAAAAGCCTCTCCGCCAGCGGCGTGAGGCTCGTGGGTCATCTTATCGTTCACCTCGGAAGAGCATCGTCTGCACTCTATGCTGGGGAGTCTCCACGGTCAAGCGCTCTCGGGGAGGGGGGCGGATCAGTGGGCCGATCCGGGAGGCAGCTGTCCATCGGGGGTGAGTCGGGCTCCGGTCTCGGCGAAGAGCATCCCGAGGAAAATGAGTCCGCCTCCCAGGTAGGCGGCGCCGGTGAGCAGCTCGCCGAGGAGCAGGAAGGCGAAGAGCGCCGCCAGCGGCGGTTCCAGGGTGAAGATGATGGCCGCCCGCGTAGCGCTGATGAAGCGTTGCCAGTAGAGTTGGAGTGCGAAGGTGAACGCGGCCATCGTCCCCAGGACCAGCCAGCGCCAGACCAGGGCACCGTTCCAGGTCACCTGCGGGACCTCCAGGAAGGGCAGTGCCAGGAGCGCGACGGCCAGCACACCGATCGTCTGAGTGAGTACCAGCGCCTCCGGCTCATGGTCGACCGTGTATACCTCGACCAGCACGATATAGAGGGCGAAGAGGAAGGCACATCCGATGGTCAGCAGGTCTCCGGTGTTCAGACCGTGACCGGACGGAGAAGTCATCAACCAGAGACCCAGCGTGCAGATCGCCACCCCGACCAGGGAGGTTAGACGGGGGATACGGCGTTCGATGGTCACCACCAGCAGGGGGACGATCACCACGTTCAGTCCGGTGATGAAACCCGACATGCTGGCCGTGGTCAGGCCCAGACCCATCGTCTGGAAGATGAAACCGGCCCCCAGCACCGCGCCCAGCACCGTGCCCCGCCACAGGGTGCCACGGGAGAGGCCCTTCAGGCGGTTTCCGTACAAGATGAGCCAGATGATCCCGGCCAGGACGAAGCGGGAGATCACGAACAGGATGGGGGTGATGAAATCCAGAGCCCCTTTGACCAGAGCGAAGGAGGTCCCCCAGAGGGTGACGATCCCGATAAAGATGAGGTCGGCCTGGGTGCTGCGTCGCAAGGTAGCGGTCCTGTTCTCCGGCGGGTCCCGCTCAGCCTTTCCGGGACCGATGCATGCGCCGGCCCAGGAAGTCCTGGCGGGTCTTGTCGGTCGCCTCGAACCAGGAACGCAGGAGGTTCTCGTAGGCGGGACTCATCTCGACGTGCCGCCGTCCCATCACGGTCCGGGCGGTGGCCACGGCGTTCTCAACCCGGTAGTCCTTGTAACCGCCGGGTTGCCCCCAGACGAAGTCCGGGATGGCGACCGGATGGAAACCGGCCCCGAAGAGGTTGCAGGACACGCCGGTGACCGTGCCGGTGTTCAGGATGGTCCCGATCGAGGTCTTGGTGTGGTCGCCCAGACAGCAGCCCAGGAACATGAGTCCGGTGACGACCGGTTCACCGTCCACCGCGGTGGTCACCGTCCCATAGGTGTTCTTGAGGTCGCTGTTGCTGGTCCCGGCTCCCAGGTTCACCCAGGAGGCGATCACCGCGTTGCCCAGATACCCTTCATGCTGCTTGTTGGCGTGACCGAGCATCAGGACGTTGTGCAGTTCACCCCCGACCTTACAGCGTTTCCCGATGCTGCAGCCCTCATAGAGTGTGGTGTTGGCCCGCACCAGGGTCCCCTTGCCGATATAACAGGGTCCCTGCAGATAGGCACCGGGGAGCAGTGTGGCGCCGTCATCCACCACCACCGGCCCCTCCCGGGTATCCAGCGTGACGTTGGGACCGATGGTCACCCCGTCCCCCAACCAGGCATCGCCATCCCCCATGAGATAGACCATCTCGAGCGGGGTGTGGGTCTCGAACAGGTTGAGGGTGCGGGCATCCCGGAGGATCTCTTCGGGGCTGATGCGCAGCAGGTCGAACCATGCCCGCAGCTGGGGCCAGTCGACCGGTGTGGTCTCGACGACCCGTTCGGCGATCCGGTCGGCCAGATCGGGATCGGCCGCATCCAGGGTCGCGCTCACCGCCAGGACGTTCCCGGCTTCATCCGTCAGGGCTTGTCCCTCGGCCAACTCCAGCGCCATGTCGAGCCGTTCCTGGTTCCAGATCACCCGGGCGTTCAGCCAGAGACTCTCCGCGGCTCCAGGGGGGTTCAGTGGCAGATCGGGACGGTCCAGGATCCAGGCCTCGGCCACCCCCGGCCGGCAGGCCAGAGCTTCGACCAGACCGCCCAGTCGGAGGACGCTCTTCTCCCAGAGGGGGAGGATACCACAGCGTAGTTCATGGATGGAACGCAACGCGGTCAGAGGCAGGAATCGCCGCCAGAGACGGTCTTCATAGAGGATGATGCGCATGGTCTTCCCAACCTACACCCGAGACCGCACAAGAAAAAGGAGCGAGGATCTCGCCTCGCTCCTTTCTCCCCAAGGTCGCTGACGGACGTTCAGTTGACGGTGTCCTTGAGCGACTTTCCGGCCTTGAACTTGGGCAGCTTGCTGGCCGGGATCTGGATGGCCTTGCCGGTGCGGGGGTTCCGCCCCATGCGGGCCTTCCTCTTGGTCACGTAGAAGGTCCCGAACCCGACGAAGGTGACCTTCTTGCCGCGCTTCAGGGCACCAGAGATCTCCTTGAGCATGGCGTTCATGACGACTTCCGCCTTGCTCTTCGAGAGCCCAGCCGCGTCGGCAGCCTTCGCAACGATCTCCTTCTTGGTCATCCTGTTACCTCCTGAGGGTCAATAGGTCGACTTCGCCTGTCTCTGCTCGCTCGCCATCTTAGGTGGTGTTTATGGCGGCCGTCAATGTACCGTCGGCCGTGGACCCGCATCAGAACAAGGTCCTACGACGTTCGTACTTGATCTCCGGGATATCCTTGATACCGATCACGAACCAAAAACCTCGACCCGGTCCGGTCGGTACCAGCTGGAGTCGAGCTTCCCAGCAGTGCAGGTCCCGGAAGATCGTGAACTGCTGTCGCACCATCTCTCTGCGGGCGAAGTCGTACCTCGTGGACCAGGTAAAGGTCCACTTCGGCAGGTTGAAGGTTATGGACCCGTCGACACTGTGCCGGTCGGTGTCCACTCCCCTGCTCCACCCGTAGTCATGCGACAGGGAGAGGTTCCAAAGACGCCCGGTACCACGGGCTCCTCCGAGTACGCTCCTGATGAGCCGGCTCGTCTCGGCGGTAGGCACACCGAAGGGCTGTTCTTCCTCCGGCTCACCGGTGGTCTCCTCTGTCGCCTGCTCCTCGGCGCCGGTCACCTCCTCGCCCGTGCCGCGCCCCAGCCCCAGCCATCGTCCCAACGTGGCAGAATCCAGGCGGAACGAGGATCGGTAGCTCGCCGACTGCGCGATCGGGGTCCAGCCGAACTCGTCGGTACCCGGCGCGTAGAAGCTGTGAACCATGCTCAGCTGCAAAGACAGCAACTGGCTGGGATTCATAACCAGTGAACTATTGAGGTCTGACAGTTTGCGGGTGGGTGATTCGGCGTTGTAACTGCCCGAAGTGTTGAGCCGGGCGAGGTCGGTACGGCGTTCCTGCTCGCCCACCTGGCGTTTCATCTGGAAAAGCTGCCCCAGGCTGAAGGCCAAGGTGCGCTGTGGTCCGGGGTTCTGACCGAAAAGGCCCGGGACGGTCGGCAGGTCACGGAAGTCCGGAGCGAAGTTGAGGGAAAGGCTCGGCTCGAGCACATGCCGGAACGAAGCGTCGATGCCGAGCGGCCGGTCGACCATCCCGTACAGTTTGGTGCTACCGCGCAGCGAAAGGCTCCACAGGTTCCGGCGCTGGAAGCCATCCCGGGCGGAATCCCCGAAGTACCAAGCCTCCCGCAGGCTGATGTTGGGCTGGAGGTTGAGCCAGCCGACCTTTCCGGTATAGGTCATGGTCGCCCGCTGTTCGATCCCTGAATTGGCGATCGTAGTGTCGGGCGGAGCCGGGGGGGTGGGCGAGGGCTGAGGGGCGTCCTTGACCTCCCGCCCCTGTGAGATGACCTGCAGTCCGTAATCGACGTAGAGATTCTCGTACCAGCGCGGGATGGTCGGACCGCTCTCGGTCGAAGGAGCCAGCCCCAGGCCTCGCAAACCGCCGGCCGCAGCCGCCGCCTGTCCGGCCCTGGTGGTCGTCCCGGCCCCGAAGACCTGACGCCGCGGGACTCTGAAGGTCAGGGAGGGGAACTTGGTCTCGGTCGTTCCCTGGTCCAGGTACTGGGTCCGGCTGAGGGTGGCCGACAAGCTGGCGCCGCTCTCGAAGCGTTTGGCGATGTTGACGTGGCTGCGCAGGACCCTTTCCAGCCGCCGCTGCAGGTCGTCG
>CAYUVJ010000198.1:0-5082 GCA_964447955.1 uncultured Gemmatimonadota bacterium | reverse complement strand
CTTTCAGGTAGTCGCATTTTAGCGCGAGCGGGAACTGGCTGGTATAGAAGGGTGTGTCATCCCTGGGGAACGCATAGCTGATGTTGGCGCCCTGGAGCGGGACGTCAATGTCGGTGAGGCCGGTTATGGAGTAGATCGGACTGAATACGACGGCCATCTCCGATGGCCGGGGATTCCCGTACTGCAGTGCCATCATGTCCCCGGTCTCCATGGTGAACAGCCGATAGGTCATGGTGAAGTAGGCCGGCGCCAGTATTTCAACGAGCGTCGAACCGGTCCATTCCATCAAGGCTGCCAGGTGGGGATCATTGCTGTCGAAGCCGAAATTCCCCTTGAACATGGTCGTCCACCGATTCAGAAAAACCGTCACCAGGCTGGTCTGCAAGCCGACCAGTTCGACTTCCAGCGGGATGGCATACAGGTTGTCCAGCGAATCGGTAACCACTGTGACAGGCTGGGCTTCGAGTCCTTCGAAGAGCACATAGCCATCCTGCCCGGATATGCCCGAAATCAACTCCGAGCCGTCCTGATTCCGCTTCACCCGAATCGTCACTCCGGGCTTGCCGACACCGGAGTAGCGAACTCGGACATTCAAACTGGACGGTCTCCCGATCAGGGTGACATCCACCCGGGTAATCTGTCCTTCTTCCACGGTCACAGTATCCCGATGCGTTTCATAGGCTGTGGCACTGACACGGATCGGGTACTTGTCCAGGGGCAGGTTGGTGAATACAACCCGCCCATCTTCGTTAGTGACTTTGGTCTTGCCTTCGGAATCCAGGGTGACGTCGATACCGCTCAATGGCTGGTACATCACGTCGTAAACCCGCACCTCCAGGTCGCCCGCGGGCGCGGAGGTGGGCTTCGAACAATCCACCAGAACAAGGGACGTGGCCATGACCATCGTTCCCACCAAGAATCGGCCGAAGATCGTCGACTTAACGACTACGGATGCCCACCTCAGAAAAGCCTGCGAATGACGGCTGGCCAAGACCATCCGCTCCCCTGGAGGCACAGTCTCTGCAGACGGCTTCTCGACGGTCCGCCCACCGAGTGCCTGCGCGGTTCAACAGTCTCACGATTGAGGGACTGTTCAAGCCGGTGAGGTGTTTAGAGGTCACCCGCTCCGTGTTGTCTTGGAAGCAGCCGATGTCCTGACTGAACCGCCTCGTGTTGGGCTGCAGGAGGATCGCGGCACCGCCCGCCGGATAGCTGTCCTCATTAGCTGCTTATGAAAGGCGTGTAATCCCAGGTTGAAGTATGCTCGGTCAGGCACTTGTTGGTTTCCTGGGTGCTTGAATGGAAAGCACACCCGCGTTGCGCAGGGAGAAGACCAGCAGCCCGATCCAGATGAGCGCGAAGGCCGCCAGATGGTCAACGGTGAAGGGCTCCCCGAAGGCGAAGACCCCGAGCAGGAACTGCATGGTGGGGGAGATGTACTGCAGGAATCCCGCCAGGGAGAGGGGGATGCGCCGCACCCCGCTCACGAAGAGCAGCAGGGGTACGGCGGTAACCACCCCGGCGAAGAAGAGGAGCAGGTGGACGGTCAGAGGAGCCGTCCCGGTCCGGGCGCTGCCCTGGACGATCATCAAGGTGACGTAGATGAGCGCAATCGGACTGAGCAGCCCGGTCTCGGCCAGCAGGCCGGCGGTCGCGCTCATGGCCGCCACCTTGCGCAACAGGCCGTAGAGACCGAAGGTGACCGCCAGGATGAGGGCGAACCAGGGGACGGCGCCGAACCGCCAGGTCAGCCAGCCGACCCCGGCGGCGGCCAGCACCACCGCGGCCCCCTGCCAGCGGTCGAGCCGCTCCCGCAGGAAGACCGCGCCCAGCAGCACGCTCACCAGCGGGTTGATGAAGTAGCCCAGGCTGGCCTCCACCACGTGGTCGGTGTTGATGGCCGTGATGTAAGTCAGCCAGTTCACTCCGATGAGCAGGGCGGTGAGCAGCACCATCCGCCGCGTGCGACGGACGGCGAAAGTGGCTCGAACCTCGGGCCAGCGCCCCCGGGTACCGATGAGCAGCAGCAGGAAGACGAAGGACCAGACGACCCGGTGGGCCAGGATCTCGGGGGGCGGGACGGATTGGAGCGCCTTCCAGTAGAACGGCAACAGACCCCAGGCCAGGTAGGCGGCCGCCACCGACGCCACTCATTTCCGCCGCTCCGCGCCTGCAGTGTCCATGCCTGTCTTCCATCCCGGTCGGTGACCTGGCCGACGGACCCGGTTCCCCGGGTCCGGATACCCGCGCCCGGATAGTAACCGGTTTGCGGTCCGCTCCGCACGGGGTCAGAATCGGACCGTCGACTTGCGCTCTACCAGGAAGGGGAGATGATGACGTTCGCCGCCTGCCGCAGTCGCGGTCCGCACAATCCTGAAGAGACGCTCCAGGCCTTCCGCCGTGAACTGGCGGAAGAGGAGGCGGCCGAGACCGCCACCGCCATTGCCTACCTGCCCGAGACCTTCGAAGTCCCTGACCTGCCGGAGGTCCCCCCGGAAGAGCGGAAGATACTCCCCCTGGACGGGATTCCCTTCCTGGTCAAGGACCTCTACGATGTGGCCGGCTGGCCGACCACCGCCTCCTCGGCCTTCCTGGCCGCCGAACTTGGCACTCCGGAGCGGACCTCGCCGCTGGTCGCCCGTCTCTGGTCGCTGGGCGCGGTGCCGGTGGGCAAGACCCATCTGAACGAGTTCGCCTACGGCCTCTCGGGGCGGAACGTACACTTCGGCGACTGCCCCCATCCCCGCTACCGCGACCGCATCCCCGGCGGCTCGAGCAGCGGCTCGGCCTGGGGGGTGGGCAAGGGGCTGGTGCCGCTGGCCCTGGGGACCGACACCGGAGGTTCGGTGCGGGTCCCGGCCGCCTTCTGCGGCCTCTGGGGTCTCCGGCTGACGCCGGGGCCGTGGTCCCGCCAGGGCTGCTTCCCGCTCTCCCCTTCGCTCGACACCGCCGGCTGGTTCACCGCGGTCCCCGAGGACATGGCCGAGACGGTCCGTCACCTGCTGGGGGAGGGGGGAGGAGGGCCCGGCCGTGAGCTACGGGGCCTGCTTCTGGATCCCGGCGTGGAAGTGACTGACCCCTACCTGGCGGCTGCTTACGGGCAGACCGCCCGGGGACTCGGGCTGGTCTCCGACCCGGAGGCCGACCGGGCCTTAGCGAAGGCGACTACCGACATCGTCACCCACTACGCCGTCATCCAGAGCCGGGAGGCCTATGCCGTCCACGAGCGCTGGCTCGATCGGCATCGGGAAGAGTACGGCCCGGCTGTCTGGGCCCGCATCGACCGCGGCCGGTACTGGGGTCCGGACCAGGTGGCCGCGGCTGAGACCGCCCGCCGTGGACTGGTGGATCTGTTCAACGGGCTGTTCGAAGAGTGGGATTTCGTGGCGCTCCCCGCAGTCCCCACGCCCGCCCCCCGGGCGGTCGACCTGGACGAGGAGGTGCGCACCCGCCTGCTCACCCTGACCGCCCCGGCCAGCCTGGCCACCCTGCCGGTGCTCACCGTACCGGTGCCCCTCCCCGACGGATTGAGCGGCGGCCTGCAGGTCCTCTTCCCGGACGGCCGCTGGGAAGTGCCGCGGCGGATCCTGGAGGAGATGGTCTGAGCCTGCGGGAGCGTCCGGATACCGAACTACAACCCGAGCGCGGTGCGCACTCCCTGGCCGTAGGCCGGGTCAGCCTTGGTGAAGTGGGCGAGCTGGCGCTCGACGATCTCCTGCGGCACGCCCTCCATGGCGCCGGCGATTGCCCGGTGCAGCCTCTCCTTCTCAGCCGGCGGCATCAGCCGATACAGGTTGCCGACCTGGGTGTAGTCGTCGTTGCCCTCGCGGTGGTCGTAGCGATCGGCGTCCCCGCTGATCTTCAACGGCGGCTCCACGAACTTCCGGTCCTCGACCGGCCCGCCGAAGCTGTTCGGCTCGTAGTTGACCGAATCCCCCTCGTTCCCGTCGAAGCGCATGACACCGTCGCGGTAGTAGGTCGCCGTCTCGACGCGTGAGCGGTTGACCGGCAGACTCTCGTAGTTGACTCCGATCCGGTGACGGTGGGCGTCGGCGTAGGAGATGATCCGGAACTGGAGCATCTTATCCTGGCTGTGGCTGATGCCTGGGACGACGTTGGCGGGCGAGAAGGCGGACTGCTCGACCTCGGCGAAGTAGTTCTCGGGATTGCGGTTCAGTTCCATGATACCGACTTCGATCAGCGGGTAGTCGGCGTGCGGCCACACCTTGGTGAGGTCGAACGGGTTGTACGGTATCTTCTCCGCGTCGGCCTCGGGCATCACCTGGATCATCAACCGCCACTTCGGGAACTCACCCTTCTCGATCGCCCCGAACAGGTCGCGCTGGTGGCTCTCACGGTCCTCACCGATCAGCTGCGCCGACTCCTCGCCGGTCAGACAGGCGATACCCTGCATCGTCTTGAAGTGGAACTTGACCCAGAAGCGTTCGTTCTCGGCGTTGATGAGACTGTAGGTGTGGCTGCCGTAGCCGTTCATGTGGCGGAGTGTCTTCGGCAGGCCGCGGTCGGAGAAGAGGATCGTCACCTGGTGCAGGCTCTCGGGCGAGAGCGACCAGAAGTCCCACATGGCCGTAGTGCTGCGCAGATTGGTCTTGGGATCCCGCTTCTGCGTGTGGATGAAGTCGGGGAACTTGTACGGGTCGCGCACGAAGAAGACCGGGGTGTTGTTGCCGACCAGGTCCCAGTTGCCCTCGTCGGTGTAGAACTTGAGCGCGAAGCCGCGCACGTCCCGCTCGGCGTCGGCGGCACCCCGCTCACCGGCCACGGTCGAGAAACGGGCGAAACACTCTGTCTTCTTGCCGACCTGCGAGAAGATCGAAGCCCGGGTGAAGCCGGTGATGTCGCCGGTGCAGGTGAAGGTCCCGTACGCGCCCGAGCCCTTGGCGTGGACCACCCGCTCGGGGATCCGTTCCCGGTTGAAGTGAGCGTGCTTCTCGAACAATTGCCAGTCCTGGACCAGCAGCGGGCCGCGCGGTCCCGCGGTCAGCGCGTTCTGGTTGTCACCGACCGGGATGCCGGCCGAGGTGGTGAGTTGCTTCCGCTCGCTCTTCTTCATCGTTTCCT
>CAYUVJ010000197.1:0-5100 GCA_964447955.1 uncultured Gemmatimonadota bacterium | reverse complement strand
AGCCGGGTCACCGCCTCCCCGATCCTGCCCAGGGCTGTCTCGATCCGCTCCACATAGGGTGCGCCCTGATCGCCCCCGGTCCGGTTCCGCAGGAGTTCCATGTTGCCACTGGCCACCGCCAGTGGGTTGTTCACCTCGTGCTGGACGGTGTTGACGATCCGGCTGATGGCGCGATGCTCAGCTTCCAGTGCCCGTTGAAGATGCCTCCGCTCCCTCCGGACCAGGGTGATGCCCGCCCAGACGATGACCACGAAGGAGAGAATGATCCCGATCAGCGCATTGAACACGGCGGTGGCCGGCATTGGCGCCAGCCACTGGGAGAGCGCCGCCGTCCCGGGGAAGACGATCAGCGAAGTGAGCAATCCGCGCCGGGAGTAACCGAAACGCATGATGTAGATGAGGACGATCCCGGCCCCAACCCCCCAGTAGGGGCTGGCCAGCCCCCCGCTGTTAGGGATGATGAGCACCACCGTGGTCAGGTCGAGTACGGTCGCGATCCGGGCGGCGATCCGGATGCCGTACCGTCGCCATGGTGCCCACCACTGGTAGATCAAAGAATAGACCAGCAGGAACACCAGGACGGCGGCGACCAACCCGGCCGGCATGACCAGCGGCATCCGTCCGCTGAGGACCATCCAGGGCCCGGCGGTTCCAGCCACCAGGCCAACCAGCACCCGCACCAGAGCGACCCACCGTTCGGTCTCGTCATCGTTCCCCGACCGCCAGGCACCCAGCCCTCGTGCCACGCTGTCCGGCCCTCCGCTCATGCGTCCCGTCGCTTCCATCGGGTCCCGGTCGGAGTGTCCTCGAGCACGATGCCCCGGTCCAACAGATCGTCCCGGATACGGTCGGCCCGGTCCCAATCCCTCTCCCGCCGGGCGGCCTCCCTCTCCTCGATCAGACCGACCACCTCGGCTTCCAGGTCGTCTTCGACCCCGGCCGTTTCGAGTACGCCCAGGACCCGGTCGAACCCTTCGAGGGTCTTGAGCAGAAGACCGGCTCCGCCGGCTCCCAGGCCGGCATCCAGCAGTCCGTTCCCCTTCCGGACCAGCTCGAAGACCGCGGCCAATCCTTCGGAGATGTTGAGATCGTCGTCCATCGCCGCCGTGAACCCTTCCGTCGCCGTCCGGACGGCCTCGGCGGCACCAACCTCGGCCGTCTCCTCCCCGGCCACCCCTCCGTTCGCCCTCTCCCTCCAGAGCAGGGCGGCCTCGCGCAGACGACCGATGGCGGCTCCCGCCGCTTCCAGTCCCTGCCGCCGGAAGTTCAGCTGCTGCCGGTAATGGGTCCCCAGCAGTACATACCTGACCGCCACCGGGTCGTATCCCCGGGCGATGAGTTCCTGCAGGGTCAGGGTGTTGCCCAGACTCTTGCTCATCTTCCGACCTTCGAGCAGCAGGTGCTCGTTGTGCAGCCAGCAGCGGGCCAGTGGCTGTCCGGTCGCCCCCGTGGTCTGGGCGATCTCGTTCTCATGGTGGGGGAAGCGCAGGTCGACCCCCCCGGTATGTATGTCGAACGGCAGCCCCAGATACTTGACACTCATGGCCGAACATTCGATATGCCAGCCCGGCCGTCCTTCGCCCCATCGGCTCGGCCAGAAGACCTCCCCGTCCTCCGGCTTGCGGGCCTTCCAGAGTACGAAGTCCCGGACCTGGTCCTTCTCGTACTCATCACTGTCCACCCGGGCGCCGGCTTTGAGCCCCTCGGCGTCCAGCTGACTCAGCCGTCCGTAGTCCGGGAAGCGCTCAACGGCGTAGTAGACACTCCCCCCGGACTCGTAGGTCAGCCCCCGTTCCTCGAGCCGGGCGACCAGTTCCAACATCTCGGGGATGTGCTCGGTCGCCCGGGGGTAGACCTCGACCGCCTCGATGCGCAGGAGGTCCCGTTCCTGGAAGAAGGCCTCGATGAAGGGTTCGGTGTAGGCCGTCAGGTCGACCCCGGCCTCCCGGGCTCCACGGATCGTCTTGTCATCCACATCGGTCAGGTTCATCACGTGGAAGACTTCGAGACCGCGCCAGCGCAGGTAGCGACGGAGCAGGTCGAAGAAGACATTGGCCCGCCAGTTGCCCAGGTGGGGGAAGTCATAGACGGTGGGACCGCAGGAGTAGATCCCCACCCGTCCCGGGTGGAGGGGCTCGAAGGGTTCCGTCCGGCGGGTCAGGCTGTTGTAGAACGTGATGGCCATAGTCTGTCCAAGATATCCGAGTCGTTCGGAGGCCGGGAGCTCAATATCGCTCAAGTGAGCGAGGTCAAGGTCCGGGGGGCGGCTTCAGCAGGGAATCGACCAGGGCCGCACCGGCCTCGACCTGCTCACCATAGGCCCGCACCGTCTCCCCGGCCTCCCGCATGGTCTCAACCGCTTCTTCGGCCTCCCGGCCGGCTTCCCGTACACCCTCCCAGGCCGTCCGGACACGGACGGAGAAGTTCTCCGGCAGAAGCACCCGCAAGACTCCGGCCGCCCGGTCGACCAGCCCGGTGACCGGCACGACCATCCGGGTGGCCGGTCCACGGGTCAGCGCTCCGCCGCTGGCCGGCCATATCCCTATGACCAGGTAGAGCAGTACCGCGGCCAAAACCACCCCTTTGGCCAGACCGACCACCCCGCCCGAGATCCGCTCGGCCAGGTCGATCTCGCGGGCCAGCAACGGAGCTTTCAGCAGACTGAAGAGCAGGGAGGCGGCCAGGAAGCCGCCGATGAAAGCGAGCAGGTAGGGGACCTCCTCAAGCACGCCCAGACGGGCGATGAGGCTGGCGACCGGTTTGGCCAGGAAGATCCCCCCGGCCACCGCCACGACCACCCCGGCCAGATTGAGGAGTTCCCGCCGCAGCCCCCGCCGCAGACCGCCCAGCACCATGAGTCCCACGATCACCGCGACCATCAGGTCGACCACCCGGGTCATCGACCGGTTCCTCGCGCCACCGCCGCGGTGACCAGTCGGTCACAGAGTCCGGGGAAGCTGATGCCGGCGGCGGCCGCCGCCTTGGGGACCAGACTGGTGGAGGTGAACCCGGGCAGAGTGTTGGCCTCCAGCAGGAACGGCCGCCCCTGCGGGTCGAGCCGAAAGTCCATCCGGGAGTAGTCCCGGTTCAGCAGCTGCTCGAACATGGTCAGGGCGGCCGTCTGGAGTTCCCGGACCGTACCCGCCTCCAGTTCGGCCGGACAATGGTAGGAACTGAGACCCGGCGTGTACTTGCAGTCGTAGTCGTAGACCCCGTGGCTGGGCACGATCTCCACCACCGGCAGAGCGGTACCGTCGACCACCGCCACGGTGACCTCCCGCCCCGGAACGAAGTTCTCGACCAGGACCCGGGCACCGAAGACGGCCGCCGCCTCCAGCGCGGTGGCCAGATCCTCCGCCTCTTCGACCAGGGAGAATCCGACCGTCGAACCCTGGTCCACCGGCTTCACCACCAGCGGCCAGCCCAGTCGCGTCCCCCAGGCGGCGGCCAGAGTAGTCACCGGGGTCGGGTCCCGCCGCTCCCACACCTCCCCATCGGGGACCCCTACCCCAGCCGAGCGGGCCAGGAGTTTGGTCAGCCACTTGTCCATGGAGAGGGCACTGCCCAGCGGACCGGTCCCGGTATAGGGCATCCCGGCCAGTTCGAGCAGGGCCTGGATCCGGCCATCCTCACCGGCCCCGCCATGAAGCGCGTTGAAGACCACCGCGACGTCGGCGAAAGGACCGTCGGTCAGGGCTGTCAGCAACCGCTCGGCCACCGAGGTATCCGACTCCGGCCCCAGCCCGTGATCGTAACGACGGACCGACCACCCCGCCTCGGCCAGCGCCTGAGCCACCGCCTCACCAGAAGCCAGCGAGACCTCCCGCTCCGGGCTGAGTCCGCCCAGCAGCACACCCACGACACCCTTGCCCAACTCAGTCCTCCGCTCCTTCACGGACCAGGAGCACCACCGCATGGACCGCGATCCCCTCGGCCCGGCCCAGACTCCCGAGTCCTTCGTGGGTCGTCGCCTTCACCGACGCCCCGTCCGGTGCACAGTTCAGCACTTCCGCCAGCCGTCGTCGCATGGCCTCGATATGGGGCGCCAGACGCGGTCGTTCGGCAATGACCGTCACATCGACGTTCCCCACGTGCCAGTCACGCTCCGCCACCAGGGCCACCACCCGGGCCAGCAGGTCGGCGGAGTCGGCATCGGCCCACACGGGATCGGTGTCGGGGAAGTGCTGTCCGATGTCACCCAGGGCCAAGGCCCCCAGGCAGGCGTCGGCCACCGCGTGCAGTACGGCATCGGCGTCGGAGTGCCCGGTCAGCCCGAAGGGGGCCTCGGGTATGGTCACCCCGGCCAGCACCAGGGGCCGCCCCGGTTCGGTCCGATGGACGTCGTAGCCGTACCCGATCCGCATCGCAGGTCTCATCGCACGCCCCCCTCGAGCAGACAGCGGACGACCTCCAGATCGGGCGGGGTCGTCACCTTGAGGTTGCGGACGTCCCCCGGCACCAGGGTGACGGGATGCCCCAGACTCCGCACCAGCTGGGCGTCGTCGGTGGCGTCCTCATCGGACCGGTCACGGTGGGCCTGGCGCAGAAGTCCGAACCGGAAGACCTGCGGGGTCTGGACACAGCGCAGCCGGGAGCGATCGACGGTCTCTCCCCAGCTCCCCTCGATGGTCTCCATCACCACCGTGTCGGCCATCGCCAACGCCGGCACTACGGCCCCGGTCTCCCCGGCCACCTGCAGGAGTCGGTCGAGAAGCTGGGGAGACAGGAGGGGACGTGCCCCATCGTGTACGGCCACCAGGTCCTCCTCTCCCCAATCTGCACGTTCGAGCGCCTCCAGCCCGGCGGCGACCGAATCCCTCCTCCGTGCCCCGCCGGCCACGATCGGTCCGACCTTGTGCAGACCGAAGCGCTCCTGCAGCTTCCCCGACCACTCCGCCACGAGTCCGGGAGGAAGGACTACCACCACCCGTTCGACCGCGGGGTGGTTCTCGAACGGCAGCAGGGCATGGACCAGGAGGGGGCGGCCGCCCACCTCGGCGAACTGTTTGGGGGAAGCGGACCCCATCCGTGTCCCGGTGCCGGCGGCGACCACCACGGCGGCGGTCCGGGGGCTCATGCGGTCCCTTCCCCATCCGATGT
>CAYUVJ010000196.1:0-5133 GCA_964447955.1 uncultured Gemmatimonadota bacterium | reverse complement strand
TTCGATTCCGCACCTTGAGGCTCCGACTCCAGTCTCCGATGCGCCTGCTCCTGCTCAGCAACTCGACCAGTTTCGGACAGGGTTACCTGGACCATGCCGCGGACGAGATCTCCGACTTCTTCGGCCCGGTCAAGCGGATCGCCTTCGTCCCCTTCGCTTTGGCCGACCAAGCAGGTTATGCCGCTAAGGCCCGGGAGCGGTTCGCCACCCTGGACATCGAGGTCATCGGGGTCACCCTCGACGAGGATGGCGTGACCGCAGTCGGATCGGCGGACGGGGTCTTCGTCGGCGGCGGCAACTCCTTCTGTCTGCTCGACCGGCTCCAGCGCTCAGGCATCCTCGAGATGCTCCGTTCCCGGGTGGTCCGCGGCATGCCCTACCTGGGGGCCAGCGCCGGCTCCAATATCGCCTCGCCGACCATCAAGACCACCAACGACATGCCGATCGTGGAACCCTCCACTTTCGAGTCTTTGGGATTGCTCCCCTTCCAGATCAATCCACACTACCTCGACCCCGAACCCGGCTCGAAACACATGGGCGAGACGCGGGAAGACCGGCTGCGGGAGTTTCTGGAGGAGAACGAGACCCCGGTCCTGGGCGTCCGTGAGGGAAGTTGGCTCCGCCGCGAGGGCGACGAACTCGGACTGGGAGGCGCAAACGGCGCCCGCCTCTTCCGGCGCGGCGCCGACCCGGAGGAGTACGGCCCGGGGACCGACCTGAGTTTCCTGCTGAAGGGTTAGCGGGCGGGCCGTCGAACACGGCCCCGCTCAATCCCCCCTTACGAGCACCTCGTCCGCACAGCCGGCCATTCGCGCAGCCGCTTCGTGCAGGCGGTCTCGAGCCGAGCCCAGGAGAGTCCCTGCTGATGCCGGCGGAGCAGGTCGGGGTTGTGGCAGTAGCGACAGGCGAGGTTGCATCCGCTGACGAAGAAGACCGCTCGCAAGTCCAGGAACTGATAGAGTTTGGAGCGTCCGTAGACGTTCTCGGAACCGCACCGGGTGCAGGTCTCGAGCAGGCCGCGCATGGTGTGGGTGCAGTCGTTGCAGAAGTTGAACTCCGGCGAGATGGTCACCTGGGCACTCTGGGTGCGGTGGAAGGTCTCCGTCATCAGCCGGGCGATCGCCTCGGCCGAGGGCCGCTCCTCGCCCACGAAGGCATGGGTGATGGCCCCCTACTCGATCATGCTGTGGAACTTCGCCTGCTGCCGGATCCGCTCGACCAGTGAGACCGTGGCATCGGCTGAGAGGTGGACCGCCCCGGTATCGTGGGCCCGCTTGACCTCGGGGCTGAAGATGGTATCCAGCGCCCACTGCTTGAGGATGAGCTCGGCCAGCCCCAGGTTCACCGCCTCGGGGTTGTTGTTCACGATGTTGCTGTTCTCGGTCGACTTCTGGTACATCAGACTCTCCACGAAGTCCTTGGGTACCCCGTAGATGGAATGGTGGAGATGCCGTTCGGTCACCCCTATATGTAGGTTTTTCAGGGTCCAAAGGTGACCGTACTAAGATAGACACAGTGTCCTATGAATAGGACATGTGTCCTCCTTGCGCCACAGTTGAGGATCGGCAGCCGGCACCTCAGCCGAATAGATGACCAGACCGGTCACCATGCAGACCAGCAGCACGATCAAGGGCGGGCCCCAGACGTATCCGTTCAGCCAACTGTTCCATCGGGCGATGGACTCGAGCGTAGGTCTTCCTCTTCTTCCGTCGCAGGTCATCAGGCGTGACGGAAAAGTCCGTACAGGGTGGCGGCTTCGTCCAGGAAGGGCTGGACCTGGTCGGGCTTGCGTGTTCTCTGTCCCTGCCAGAGCACCATCCAGCGTCCCTCCCCTTCGAGCGACCAGCGCCGGGAGGTCCGCTTCAGATGGTCGAGCACATAGGAGCGGAAAAGGCCGCGTATGGCGGCCTCGTCCTCCCCCTTCAGGAAGAACCGCTTCGAGAATTCCGGGTCGTGTTCGAAATCGATGTCATGCAGGCCGAAGACGTCACCGATCTTGTGGAGCAGATGTTCCGGGTGCAGGGAGAAGCGGGGCAGACTCGTGTCCTCGTTGGCGAAGGCGACTACGGTCAGACGATGGGTGTGCCGGTTCTTCTGGGTCCCGGTGGTGTAGACGAACTCGAAGAACCGCATCGGATGTCCCTGCCAGGTGCCCCGGAGCAGGTTCATGCAGCGACGATTCCTCCCCTGCCGGAAGACCCGGAATCCGGCCAGAGCGGGTTCCGGGACCCCGCCGGAGACCTTTTCGGAGTACTCCAGCCCGTGCCGGGCGGCCAGGGCACGGAAAGCGGCCAGCCGGGCCTGGTGGGTCCGCTCAGTCGAGCCGGTCCAGTTCCTGGTCCAGCACATCCACCAGCCGGTCCCCATCCCCGGAGGTGATCACCAGCGGCGGCTTGATCTTGATGACGTTGTGGTCGGCCCCATCGGTGCTGAGCAGGAATCCCCGCTCCTTCATCCGCTCCACCACCTCGGCGGCCGTCCGGGCATCGGGGTCCCGCCG
Organism: uncultured Gemmatimonadota bacterium; assembly: GCA_964447955.1. Classification (GTDB taxonomy): domain Bacteria; phylum Blakebacterota; class Blakebacteria; order Blakebacterales; family CAYUVJ01; genus CAYUVJ01. Next base: position 2,633 of record CAYUVJ010000196.1, on the reverse strand, counting down.
CCCGCGGTCGGCCACGAACTCGATCCCCAGGAAGAGTCCCCGACCCCGCACCTCCCCGATCGCCGGGTGCCGGTCCATCAGGGCGGTGAGACCGGCCTTGAGCCGCTCCCCTACCCGCAAGGCATTTGCCTGCAGGTCCTCTTCCTCGACCACCTCCAGGACGGCCAGGCCGATCGCACAGGAGACCGGGTTCCCCCCGAAGGTGTTGAAGTACTCCATGCCGTTGGCGAACGCCTCCGCGACCGCCCGGGTGGTGATCACCGCTCCGAGCGGATGCCCGTTCCCGATCGGCTTGCCCAGGGTCACGATGTCGGGGACCACGCCCTGGATCTCGAATCCCCAGAAGCGGGAACCGACCCTCCCGAACCCGACCTGGACCTCGTCGGCCACCGCCACCCCCCCCGCCGCGTGGACATGGCCGTAGGCCGCTTCCAGAAAACCCTCCGGCAGGTCGATCTGCCCTCCGCAGCTGGGCAGCGATTCGGCGAAGAAGGCGGCCGGCCGGTGCCCGGAGTCCTCCAGCTCGGTCAGGGCCCTCGGCATCTGGTCAGCGTACCGGCGCCCCAGGTCGGGGACATCCTCGCGGTATCGGCCTCGGTACGGGTAGGGCAGGTCGACCACCCGCACATGGTCGGGCCGTCCGGAGCCACCCGGGCCGTTGAACTTGTAGGGACTCAAGTCGATACAGGTGTTGGTGTTGCCGTGATAGGCCACATCGAGGACCACGGCCCCGGTCCCCCCGGTGACCGCCCGGGCCATCCGCCAGGCCAGCTCGTTGGCCTCACTCCCCGAGTTGACGAAGTAGCAGACCTCCAGGGGATCGGGCAGCCGCTCGAGCAGTTGCTCGGCGTAGCGGACCACGTTCGGATGCAGATAGCGGGTATTGGTGTTCAGCAACTCCATCTGCCGGTGGCCGGCGGCGATCACCCGGGGATGGCAGTGCCCGACGTGGGCCACGTTGTTGACGCACTCGAGATAGGCCCGGTCCTGGTGGTCGTAGAGGTAGGCACCCTGACCACGCACGATGGTCAGCGGTTCCCGATAGGAGAGGCTCAGAGAGGGCCCCAAGTAACGTCGCCGCAGTTCTTGGATCTCCTCAGGATTCATCACCGGATCGTCTCTCCCCGTTCGGTCTGCCCGATTCCGTCGGGACAGGCGGCATGGATACGGGCGGCGAACTCCCCGGAATCCAACTGGTCCAGCCGCTCCAGGGTCCTCCAGGCCGGGGCCTCGCTGATCGTCAGATAGGGGTCGCCGGGCACTTCCTGTCGACGCCGGGCGCTGATGGCCACGCTCACCGCCAGACGCATCCGGACCAGATCGAAGAAAACCAGTCGCTCTTCCTCCTGCAGCGGTCTGGTCGCATGATAACCGCCGACCACGGCGGCGGCGACCGCCGCCAGGTCGGACTCGTCCAGCATCGCGTAAGCCGCGGCGATGGCCGGCTCGCAGACCGTCCAGGTGTGGATCATATCACCGAAATCGATCAGCCCGCTGCAGCGCCGGTCCGGACCGATCAACACGTTGTTGTCGTTGGCGTCGTTATGGATGAAGCTGCGCGGCAGTCCTTCGAGCCTCGGCCGGGTCTGATCCTCAAACCCCTCCAGGATCCTCTCCAACCGGGACCGCCGTTCACCGGGAGTGACCGCCGGCAGGTGGCGACGCAGGATCTCCGGGGCCCGAGCCATGTCCCAGAGCAAGGGCCGTTCCCTGGCCGGATGCTCGAAACCGGCCAGTGCCTCGTCGAGCCGCCCCAGGAATCTTCCCACATCCTCCAGCAGTCCCCGCTCAAGCGGTCGGACCTCGGCCAGGAAGATCCCTTCCAGCCAGGTGAGCAACCGCAACCGCACAGGAACCTCCACCCTCTCGGTCCAGACCGGCACCTCCTCTCCGTCGCGAGAGGGCACGATCCGGGGCACACCGGTCCCCTCCAGCCGGGATCCCGATCGTTCCAGGGCCCGGTTCTGCAGGTCGAGATCCGCGTCCCGCCAGTCGGGATGATGGAACTTCAGGATGAAGTGGGAACCGTCCGGCAGGTCGAGACGGAAGTTGGCGTCGAACTCACCCGGTAACGGCTCGGCGTCGACCTGCAGACCCCAGACCTCCGCCGCCGCCCGCTGCGCCGTAACGGTAGAGACCTGTCCGCGCACCCGAGCGCCTACGTTTCCAGGAAGGTCAGCAGAAGGCGGGCGGCCCCTACCGTGGGGGGGACCCGCCCCTCCCGGACATCCGCCTCGAGGTCGCGATAGATCTTCTTCACCCCGGGATGGTTCTGGACGAGCTGGCGCAGGTGGTCGTCCACCATGGCCCACATCCAGCCCAGCATCTGTTCGCGGCGGCGAGACTCGAAGCGCCCGCTGGCCGAGACCTGCTCCCGGTATTCGAGCATGGTCTTCCAGACTACGTCCAATCCCGTCCCCTGTCGGGCGCTGCAGGTCAGTACCGGCGTCTCCCAACCGGGTTCGCTGGGCCGCATGTAGTGCAGGGCGGCCTGGTACTCGCGGGCCGCGCGGCGAGCAGGGGTCTCGTTCTCCCCGTCGGCCTTGTTGATGACCAGCATGGTGGCCAGCTCGAGGATGCCCTTCTTGATGCCCTGCAATTCGTCCCCCGCCCCGGCCAGCATCAGGACCAGG
>CAYUVJ010000195.1:0-5225 GCA_964447955.1 uncultured Gemmatimonadota bacterium | reverse complement strand
GAGTGGGAAGAGGCCACCTACCCGTCCGAACTCGCCCGCACCCGCCGCTTCTGGCCGCACCACACCGACTCCTGGGGGTTCTATGTCGCTCTCCTGCGCCGGCGAGACTGAACGGACGGCCGTCCGCGAGGTCCTGGGGGAGCGCTTCGGGGTGCCCGCGGCGGTCCTGGCCGGCTGGCGCCTGCTGGCCACCGGGGCGGTGGTCTGGGGGGTGCGGGAGAGTGCCCACCTGAACGGGGTGCTGGACGAGCTGACCCTGGAGCGGACCGGTCTGCCGCTGCTGCGCCGGGTGGGACCGCGCTGGAAGCCGACCAGTTCCTGCCTGCAGACCTTCGGAGAGCAAGTGACCCGGGAACGGCTGGAGCTGATGCAGGAGGAACTCGACCGGGTGCTGGCCGAGGGCTTCCTGCGTGGCAGCCGCGGCGGGGTCAGCGAGGGCTACGTCGCCCTGACCGGTCCCGACGGGGTGGTCGGCTGCGGGCTCTACCTCGACCCCCGTCCGGACGAGGACAAACCGGAGGGGGTCGTGCAGTCCCTGCTCCCCAGGCGCCGCTGGAGCGGCCTGGCCCGCTGGCTGGGCGAGGAACTCTGAGCGTTCCCGTCGCGGACGGCCGGACCGGCGGTCAGGATCCGGTCCCTATCTCCCCGGGCGCCCCGTCATCATCCGCTGGATGAAACGCACCAGGTAGTCCGCCCCCGGCCGGCGACCACTCTCCCCCCTGCCAGGCGGGCAGGGTGAAGTCGGGCATCACCTGCCCCACCACCACGTAGTTCTGGGCTCGGACCGTCGCCGGCAGGAGCAGCGCTCCGAACAGCACACTCGCGAACAGAGTGCGCACGGTGTCACGTCGCTTCATGGGTGGGTTTCCTCTCATCGCCCCAGGGTGCTGGTCGGTACCGTCTCGGGTTCCAGGCGGCGGCCAGCCTTCTTCACCACGTAGGCCTCCATGGCGTAGTAGGCCGGCAGGCCCAACCGCTCCAGCAGGCGGGCGGTCTCGGTGTTGCGCTCCTGCACCCGCTGCCAGAACTCCCGCTCGTCGACACCGGGGAAGGGGGCCTTGTCCTTCTGGGACTGGTGTTTGAAGATGGCCAGGATCTTGAGCCGCAGTTCGTCGGCCGAGAGGGGGACCAGCACGGTGGCCGCGGTGACCGGCCATTCGGCCCAGGCGCCCCGATAGAGCCAGACCTCGGGGGCCGGACCGGAGTATCCCTCCAGCGCCCGGTCGATCACCTCCCGGCACATGCGGTGGGTGCCGTGGGGGTCGGAGTAGTCGCCGGCGGCGAAGACCAGGTCGGGCCGCACCTCCTCCAGCAGCTCGAGGGTGAGGGCCACGTCGGCCTCCCCCACCGGGTCCTTGCGCACCTGCCCGGTCTGATAGAAGGGGAGGTTGAGGAAGCGGGTCTGCTCCCGACGCAGTCCCAGCGTCTCCACCGCCGAGACCGCCTCGGCCTCCCGGATGGCCCGTTTGATAGCCTGCACGTCGGGGGGGTCGACCTCTCCTGGCGACTTGCCGGCCAGGTGGGCTTCCACCGCTTCCAGGGCGGCCGGTGAGACGTCCCCACCCAGCGAGGGGATGCCGGCCGTCCGCCGCAGGAAGTCGAGGTAACGGCGCACCTCGTGGTCGAAGACGGCGATGTTGCCCGAGGTCTGGTAGGCGACCGTGAGGGCGTTCCCGTTCAGGTGGAGCTTGTGCAGAATACCCCCCATCGAGATCACGTCGTCGTCGGGGTGAGGGGATAAGACGAGGATGCGGCGGCCCTCGGGGAGTTTGCTGCGCCCGCGGATCTTGGCGATGAGCCGGTTGAAGACCTCCCCGTTGAGCGGGGCGGCGCTCCCCCAGCGGGCCACCAGGGAACTCAGGTGGTGATCGCGGTAGTCACGCGTCTCCAGCCGCAGCACCGACTTGCCTATCGTGCGGCTGAGCCAGACCACCGCCTCGGTCTCCCGGCGGGGGTCCCAGTCCACCTCGTCCACCAGCCAGGGGGTGGCCTCCCCGGTCAGTTCGGCGGCCGCCGCCCGGTCGAGGTAACAGGCGGTGTTGGGATGCTCCTGCAGGAAGGTGGCCGCCACCTCGGGGTCGACCGGCCCCTCCACCGCCCGCTGCACGATGGGAGCTTTGTGTTCGCCCAGGGCGAGCAGGGCGATCTCGCGGGCCTCCAGGATGGTCCCCACCCCCATAGTGAGCGCCTGCTGGGGGACGTTGTCCTCCCCGAAGAAGTCGGCCGCGGCGTCCCGCCGGGTGACCGTGTCCAGGTAGATGGACCGGGTGCGGGAGGCCCGGCCCGAGCCCGGCTCGTTGAAGCCGATGTGTCCGGTGCGGCCGATGCCCAGCAGCTGGAAGTCGATACCGCCGGCCGCCCGGATGGCCTCCTCGTAGGCCTCACAGGCCTCATCGACCTGTTCCTCGGGAACCTCCCCGGGGGGGAGGTGGACGTCATCGGGGCGGATGTCCACGTCCCGGAAGAAGTTCTCCCACATGAAGCGGCGGTAGGCGTGCGGGCTCTCCGGCGCCATGGGCCAGTACTCGTCCAGGTTGAAGGTCACCACCCCGGCGAAGGAGAGTCCTTCCTCCCGGTGCATCCGGACCAGTTCGCGATAGACCCCCAGCGGGGTCGAGCCGGTGGCCAGGCCGAGCACGGCCGGGCGCCCTTCGGCCCGGCGGCTGCGGACGAGGTCGGCGATCCGGCCGGCGATGACGCGGGTGATCTCCTGATGATTGTCGAAGATGCGGACGGGGATCCGCTCCAGAACGCTCATACGCCCTCCAGGTGACGGAAGGGTGAATCCACATGATAGTCGGGTCATCACCGGACGGCATCTGTTCGTTCGGGCTGACACGTTGACCCTCCGCGCGGGGCGGGGGTAGACTCGCTCCGCCCCGTCCGGGTCCCCGACCCGGGACGCCGGCGGGGCGGTCCCAGCCCTAACCTCAGCCAGGGGGACGCGGACGCCCGAACGCGCCCCGGCACCCCCGGGAGGCAGCCCTATGCGTCGCATCAACACCTTCGCCGCCGTCCTGGCCGCGGTCGCCCTGACCCTGCCGGCCGTCCAGGCCCAGCCCCCCCAGAGGACCCGCCGGGCTCCCCAGGCCGGACAGGAGCAGGAGGCTCCAAGCGGTCCGCGGGTCACCGTGCCCGAGGATTACTACCGGGTCAAGCGGGTCGGCGGCACCGAGCTCTCGCCCGACGGCCGCTACCTGCTCTACACCGTCCAGACCGTCCGCCGGCAGCAGAACGACCGCCTGACCGAGGTCTGGTGGGCAGATCTGCAGACCGGGAAGAACCAGCGGCTCTCCACCGCCGGGGTGAACACCACCAGCCCGGGCTGGGTCCCCGGCGGCCGGCGTATCTACTTCACCACCGTACGGGGGGATGAGCGCGGACTGCACTTCCTCAACTTCCTGGAACCCGGGGGCGAGGCCTACAGGCTCCCCGGACTGCGCACCAACCCCACCGACTATTCCCCCGACGGGCGCTGGATCCTCTACGTGGAGCGGGTGGCCGAAGGGCCGGCCGCCGAGACTCCCGGGCGCAGCGAAGGTGAGCGGGTGCGCGCACAGCGTCCCGGCTTCCCCGAGGGGATCCCCGCCCTGACCCGACGCATGGGCGCCGAGTGGGCCGGCACCACCGAGGAGGCCCGCAACCAGGACGTCTACGTCATCACCGGCAGCGGCTACAAGCGGGACGGCACCCTCGAGTTCCAGCAGGGGAGCGGGGGGGGTGGCATGGGGGCCTTCGGACGCGGCGGCGGAGAGGAGGACGGCCGCTACACCCAGTTCTTCCGGATGCCCATCGACGGCCTGCCCGAGGGGACCGAGCCCGAGCAGCTCACCCGGGACCCCTGGAACAAATCGTTCGTGACCTTCACCCATGACGGGGCTCACATCGTCTACACCGTCGACCTCGACCAGAAGGAGGAGCGGCCGGAACGCGACCCCGAGGCCCCCGAGGCCGAAGAGGAGGAAGAGCCCGCCCCCCCCCGAACCGGCGTCTTCCTGCTGCCGGCCGACGGCGGGGAAGCCCGCCAGATCCACGAGGTGAAGGGCTACCTGCGGGGCCTGGCCATCAGCCGCGACAACGGGCGGTTGGCCTACTCCTTCAGCGAGAGCCGGCGCGGCGATCCGGTGGTGCGCATCTTCACCCTGGCCGACGGGAAGACCCTCGATGTGGGCCAGGACTGGATCTACGGTTTCGGCGGCCTGACCTGGTCGGCCGACGGCCGGCGGATTCTGGCCACCTCCCAGATCGGCGGGCAGACCCAGGTGATGGCCATCGACGCCACCACCGGTACCTACGCCCCCATCACCAGCGGTCGGCACAGCCTGGGCAGCCTGAGCTTTGATCGGGCCATGACGAAGATGGCCTATGTGAAGAACACCGCCGAGCGGCCCTGGGAGGCCTTCACGGCCGCCATCGACGGCTCGGGCGAGCAGCAGGTCAGCCAGGTCAACAGCGAGTGGCTGGCCGAGGTCAAGCTCTCGCGGGTGGAGCGGTTCACCTTCGAGGGGGCGCCCCACAACGAGGACTGGCTCGACCAGCTCAAGCGGCGCGGCGTGAAGTACATGATGACCCACCAGGCCCGCTCGGGAGAGCGTCCGGAGATCGAGAACTGGCTGATGTACCCGGTCGACTACGAGGAGGGGAAGAAGTACCCGCTGGTGCTCTCCATCCACGGCGGCCCCCACTCGATGTACGCCGAGACCTGGTTCCACGAGTTCCAGATCCTGGCCGGCCAGGGGATGTTCGTGCTCTACATGAATCCCCGCGGCTCGGGGGGTTACGGCCGGGAGTTCTCGAGCATGATCATGGAGGCCTGGGGGATCGACGACTACAAGGACTACATGCAGGCGGTGGACACGGTGATCGCCCGGGGGATCGTGGACGAGACCAGCCTGGGCGTGACCGGAGGCTCCTACGGCGGCTACATGACCAACTGGATCACCGCCCACGACGACCGTTTCAAGGCGGCCATCACCGCCCGCAGTATCTGCAACTGGATCTCCTTCTACGGAGTCTCGGACGCCTCCAGCCTGGTGGAGTCGGAGTTCGGCGGGCGGCCCTGGCCTTACGACTCGGACGACGAGGGGAGCTGGCAGCTGGCCACCATGCTCAGCCCGATCGTCTGGGCCGACAACGTCAAGACCCCGACCCTGATCATCCACAGCATCAACGATTACCGTTGCCCGATGGAAGAAGGGGAGCAGTGGTTCCGGGCCCTGAAGAAG
>CAYUVJ010000194.1:0-5228 GCA_964447955.1 uncultured Gemmatimonadota bacterium | reverse complement strand
CGAGGGCAGGAGCAGGTGCCGTCGCGGTCCCAGTCCGTAGCCCCGGGCGGCCGACACCTCCCGGTCTGGCAGGGGGATGCCCGGTCCCGGTTCCACGGCCGCGGCCGGTTGCCGGGCCGGGTCGGTCAGTACCACCGGACCGATGTCGGTCTCCATATCGGGGAGCCGCATCAGGTCCCAACCGCGGCTCGTCAGGCTCAGGAACCAGACCGACCTGCCGGTCGGGTCTGGCGCCGGGGCGACGGCGGCTCCGGTGACCCGGGTGAGTGGCCGGATCTTCCCGGTATCCACTTCCAGCAGTTCCAGGTCCAGGATGCCGCCGAGCGAGGAGACGCAGACCAGGCGGTCGCCGCCGGGCATCCAGGCGGCATCGAAGCGGCTGGCCCCGTCCTCGGGTCCGAGTGGGCGAAGCCGGCCGCCCTCCCGGTCCAGGAGGTAGAGCCGCCAGCGGGGCCCTTCCTGCCGGCTGACCACGATCCGCCGGCCGTCGGGAGTGATGCGGGGACGGAAGAAGGGACGGTCGTAGTCCCCCGTAACCAGGGTCTGGACCGACCCGTCAGCCAGGTCGACCTCGACCAGGTCGGTCCGGCCCCCCTGGACGCGGATCCCGATCGCGGACCGGCCGTCGGGAGTAGGGTCGGCTTCCACGATGGCGGCGCCCCGGGTCACCCGCTCGAGTCTGCCCCCCGACCAGTCCCAGAGGAAAAGGTCGGGCCGGAGCCGTCCGTCGGCCTGCGGCTCGGAACGCACCACCAGCAGTCGGCCGTCGGGGAGCCAGCGCGGGTGGTCGTGGCCGCGCCCGGCAGCCGGGTACAGCGTGGCCACCACCTCTTTGGGCCTCGGGCGCCACTCCAGCAGGGGGAGGTCGTCCGGGTCGCGCTCGCGGTTACGCTGCCGAGCCTCCTCCTCGGCCGGGGAGGGGGGCTGGGGAGCCGTGTCCCACACGACCAGCCGGGAGGGCTCCCCCTCACTGCGCAGGACCAGGGCGAGATGCTCCCCGTCCGGGGAGAGAGCCGGGTCGCCGGTGTACCAGTCCAACCGCTGGACCTGTTCGCCGCCCGCCAGGCCGGCCTCGGCCAGGGTCGCTTCCACGGCCAGGGCCTGTCCGGTCAGTTCGGCGGTGAAGCGGCCGTAGAGTTCCTCCGGGGGGGCCCCGAAGGTCCCGGCGAAGGCCTCGTCGAAGGACCGCTGGTGCACCCCGGTCAGGCGGACCCACAGGTCGGGCAGGGACTGCTCCCCGCTGCGCACGAGGAGCCATTCCAGGAAGGCGGAACCGGCGAGGTAGGCCATCGAACCGCCGTAGAAGCTGCTGCTGCCGCTCATGGCCTGATAGGACGGGAGGCTGCCTTCCAGGGCCCATTGCCGCAGGACGGCCGGCCGCCAGACCCCGTGGGGGCGGCCGCTCCCGGTGACCACGCCCTCGATCCAGGTGGCATAACCCTCGATCATCCAGCGGGGGGTGGTCAGGAAGAGCGGCTGGAGCGGGACCGGCAGCAGACGCGTGCGCAGCCGGCGCCAGGGACTGCGGGAAGGTCGGGTGAGATGGGCGATGTGGGCGTACTCGTGGACGCTCAGGATCTCTCCCCACGACCGGCTGTCGGCGGTCCCCGTGCGGGGATCTGGAGGTGTGGGCCAGAAGTAGATGGCCGGTCCCGGCCAGGCTGAGCCGTTGGCTATCCCGGCTGGATCGTCGACCACCACCGTGACCCGCCGCCGGGGGGCGCTGCCGACCAGACCGGAGACCACTTCGTGGACCGTCTCCAGACGGGCCGTCACCGCCCGGGTCCAGTCCTCCAGTTCGAGCGGATAATGGACCGCGAAGTGTTCCGTCTCGAGGGTCCGCCAGGGGCCGGCCGGTACCGGCATCTCCTGGGCCGAGACCGAGGGGCCGCCCAGGAGGGCCAGGACCAGCAGCAGGGGGTGGAGGGGGCGTCCGGGTGAAGCGGGTACCGGGAGGTGGTGGTGGGTTCTCATGACCGGAGCATGACGCATCGGCGCCGGTCAGGAAACCCCAAAGAGAAAGCCCCCGGGGCGTTCACCCCGGGGGCTCTCAACCGTGTTGCGATCCGGTCTTAGAGCTTATTCACGTTCTCAGCCGCCGGGCCCTTGGGACCCTGAACGACCTCGAACTCGACGGCCTGACCCTCGGTCAGGGTGCGGAAACCGTCGCCCTTGATCGCGGAGTGGTGCACGAAGCAGTCCTTCGAGCCGTCATCAGGAGTGATGAAGCCAAAACCCTTCGAGTCGTTGAACCACTTCACTTTGCCAGTAGCCACTGCATGTTCCTTTTACTGTGAGCCCGCAGGCTCGTTCTGTTACCGGTCTACCTGACCGGCGCTACGGACGACATGCCGCGTACACCCACTCTGAATACGACAAGAGGCATCCGGGTCCGTCGTAGCCCCCGTTGCCTCTGTTCTTGCGTCGCGTCGGGTACCGCTTCTACGTCGTGCCTCACCCCACAATCTAGGGTTCCAAGGCCGGATTCCAAGGACAAACTGAGGTTCCCGGCCGAATCGGGTTGCGGACACGGGAGCGGTTGGGAGAATCTGGGGCCATGCCCGAACACAACGCACCGGCTCCTGACATCCGTATCCTCCAGCGAGGCATGAACATCTCGCTGGCGGTCGGAATAGGCATGCTGGTGATGAAGATGTCGGCCTACCTGCTTACCGGTTCGGCCGCCATCCTGAGCGATGCCGCCGAATCGGTGGTACACGTGGTGGCAGTGGCCTTCGCCTCCTGGAGCCTGCGGCTCTCCACCCGCCCGGCCGACGAGCGCTATCCCTACGGCTACTCCAAGATCGGGTTCTTCTCCGGCGGCTTCGAGGGGGCGCTGATCATCATCGCCGCCCTGTTCATCATCTTCGAGGCGGTGCGCAAGTGGCTGTCCGGGCTCTACCTGGAGAACCTGGGGCTGGGGACCGGGCTGACCGCACTGGCGGTGGTGATCAACGGGGTGCTGGGGCTCTACCTGGTCCGGCTGGGCCGCAAACACCGCTCCATCATCCTGGAAGCCGACGGTAAGCATGTCCTGACCGACAGCTGGACGAGTCTGGGGGTGCTTATCGGACTGGGACTCACGCTGGTCACCGGCTGGCTCCCCTGGGACCCCATCTGCGCCATCCTGGTGGCCCTCAACATCCTCTTCTCGGGACTGGGACTCATCCGGCGCAGTGTCGAGGGTCTGATGGACACGGCCGAACCCGAGGTCGGCCGGCAGCTCCGCGACATCCTGGACCGGGAGACCGGGCGGCACGGGATCGTCTACCACGACCTGCGGCACCGGGACCTGGGCTATGCCCACTGGGTCGAGGTGCACCTGCTCTTCCCCGGCCGGATGACCCTGCAGGAGGCCCACCGGATCGCCACCGGGATCGAGGATGAGATCGAACGGGAACTCGATCCCACCGCCCGCGTCTTCACCCATCTGGAGGCGATCGAGGACCATCAGCAGGTCCATCACGACGCCGAGCTGGCCGAGCCTACGGATTGAGCGGGGCGAAGCGCGGGTCGCGGCCCAGATAGTCCTCCGGCCGGGCCACCTCCTCGTTGACCCATTCGATCACGGCGGCGAACCCCTGGCTGGCCGGGTCCTTGTAGAGATAGGTGTCGGTCACGGCCAGGACGTGGAATCCCTGCTTGAGCTGGAAGGAGAGGGTGGGGTCCCCGATCTCCCCGTGGATGACCTGCTGGACGTACTCGATCGCGGTCATACGGCTGCTGTAAGCGAGGTATCCGGCCAGGCGGGCTCCGGCCCGGATACGCAGCAGCCCCAGCCGCTCACAGAGATCCCAGCGGGCCTGGTAGAGCTTCTTGCCGATCCCCCGGCCCTGCCAGGCGGGATCCACGATGATCTCGGCCCCGTACAGGGTGTGGCCGTTCTCCGGGTCGTGGGTGTTGAACATCCCCTCGTCGGTGATCTCCCGCCAGGAGTGGTCGAACTCGTAGTCGTCCCAGAGGACGATCAGACTGGCCGCCATCCCGACCACCAGACCGCTCGGTTCGTGGAGGGCCGCGAACTGTCCCTCGGGGAAGACCGTCAGGTGACTGGTGAGCTGTTCACGGCTCCAGGGCTTGGAGCTCGGATAGACCTCCTGACAGATGCTGATGATGCGTTCGAAGTGTTCCGGCCGCGTGTTGACGACCGTGATCTCCGCCCGTATGTCCGGGGACATACATCCTCTTCTCAGAGCGTGACGTGCTCCATGGTGGCCAGGACCTCGGCGGTGGTCTTGCTGTCGCGCAACGGGAGCACGGTACCGCGCTCCCGAGATTCCCGGATGGTCTCCAGGTTGAGGTCGCCGATGACCATCATCTCCTGGTTCACGTTCCCCTCGGCCAGGATGCCGTCCCGGGCGAAGGCGAAGTCGCTCGGGGTCAGGATGGCCGACTGACCGTAGTTGAGCGAGACGGCCGGGACCCTTGGGATCGAACCGACCGTGCTGGAGAGGACCACGTACATCTGGTTCTCGATGGCCCGGGCCTGGGCACAGTAGCGCACCCGCAGGTATCCCTGGCGCTCATCGGTACAGGAGGGGGCCACCAGCACGTTGCAGTCCTCGCGGGCGGCCGCCCGGGCGATCTCGGGGAACTCGACGTCGTAGCAGATGGCGATGGCCAGCCGGCCGAAGTCGGTCTCGAAGACCTTCAATCGCTCGCGGGGGCTTATCCTCCATTCCTCCTTCTCCCAGCGGGTCATGTGCAGTTTGCCCTGCCAGGCGTACTCGCCGCTGGGGGCGAAGAAGAAGGATTGGTTGAAGACCCGGTCGTCCCCGTCGTCCATGACCGGCAGGGTGCCGGCCACGATGTAGAGGCCGGCTTCCCGGGCCAGACCGCTCATCAACTCGAGGAAGGCCTCCTTGCGGCGGGCCAGGTCGCGAGCCTGTTCATAGATGGGTTTGCTCAGGTCCCCCAGGGTCATGAGCTGGACGGTGAAGTACTCCGGGAAGACCAGCAGCTGGGTTTTGTAGTCCTGGGCGGTCCAGACCAGACCGGTGACCTGTTCGGCGAATCTGTCGAACGATTCGATCGGCCGGATCCAGTACTGGACCGAGGCTACCCGGAGGCGATCACCCATCACAGACTCCCCTCGCTGACAGACGGAAGGACGATGCCGGCCATAGCGGGTACCGGCTCGATCACCACGGACAATATGCTCGGGGAGTCCGACTGCCGAGGCAAGCGGCGTCTCGGGACTACTTCTCCTTCTCTCCCCGGATAATGGG
>CAYUVJ010000193.1:4135-5230 GCA_964447955.1 uncultured Gemmatimonadota bacterium | reverse complement strand
GCTGGACGCTCCCGTGAGCCGCTACCTGGGAGGACTCGACTGGTATCCCCGACTTCCCAACGCCGGGACGATGACCATCCGCATGCTTCTGAGCCACACGAGCGGACTGGTGCGCTACGAGTTCGACGACCGCTTCCTCAGGGACCTGACCGCCGAACCCTATCGGGTCTGGCGACCCGAGGAGCTGGTGGCCTATCTGCTGGACACTGAGGCCCCCTTCACGGCCGGTGATGGCTGGACCTACGCAGACACCAACTACATCGTGCTGGGCATGGTGATGGAGCGCCTGACCGGACGGACGGTCTACGAGGAGGTCCGGTCCCGCTTCCTGGAGCCGCTGGCGCTGACCGACACCATCCCCTCCGACCGTCCGGTCCTACCCGGCCTGGTCCAGGGCTATGCCGGTTCCGGTAACCCCTTCGGCGGCCGGGACGCGATGCTCGAGGAGGGACGGTTCGTCCTCAACCCGCAGTTCGAGTGGACCGGGGGGGGCTACATCACCACCAGCCTCGACCTGGCCCGCTGGGCCCGGTTCGTCTACTCGGGCGAGGCGTTCGGTCAGGGACTGCTGGAGCAGGCGGTCGCCGGAGTGCCCGCGCCAGGCCTCGGCCGGGGGACCCGCTACGGGCTGGGGGTGATCGTCTCAGCCACCCCGCTGGGCACGACCTGGGGACACAGCGGTTACTTCCCGGGCTACTTGACCGAGGTGCGCTACTACCCCGAGCACGGACTGGCGGTCGCCGTCCAGATCAACACCAGCATCGGCCGGGCGGTCGGCCGTTCGCTGGGTTCCATCCTGGACGGTGTGGCCGCCCGGACCCTGATGCCGGCTCCTGACACCTACCAGGCCCGTTCTCCGGACGGGCGGCTGACGGTCACCATCGGGGTAGGAGAGAAGACCTCCTGGTCGGTCTCCCTGGACGATCGTCCGGCCATACTCCCCTCGGTCCTGGCCCTGCGGCTGACCGACGGCCGCGACCTGGGTCGGGACGCCCGGGTCGTCGAGGTCCGGAGGAGGGCGGTCGACGAGACCATCGAACCGGTCGTCCCGGAGAAGTACGCCCGGGTGGTCGACCGGGCCAACGAGCTCACGAT
>CAYUVJ010000193.1:0-4125 GCA_964447955.1 uncultured Gemmatimonadota bacterium | reverse complement strand
AGCCTGGACGTGCGTGTCTACGACGACGGTGCGGCCTATCGGTTCCGGACCCGTCTGGGGGGAGAGGTGACGGTACAGGAGGAGGTGTTCAGCGTCGGGTTCCCCGACGACCACCGGCTCTTCTTCCCCACCGAGGAGCGCTTCCTGACCCACTCGGAGCGGATCTACGAGCGTCCCCTGCTCAGCGAGGTGCCGGCCGGGAAGATGACCTCGCTGCCGGTGCTGGTCGAGGCCGGGGACGGAGCCTGGGTGGCCCTGACCGAGTCGGACCTCCAGGACTATCCCGGTCTGTATCTGGAGGGAACGGGCGGTCAGGCACTGCAGGGACTGCATCCGGCCTACCCGCTCCGGGAGGAGCAGACCAACGACCGGACCGTCCGGGTGGTGGAGCGGGAACCCTGGATCGCCCGGACCGCCGGGACGCGGACGTTCCCCTGGCGAATCGCGGTAGTGGCCCGCAGCGATGCGGACCTGCTGACTTCTACCATGGTCTACCGGCTGGCCCCACCCCTGCGCATCGACGATACGGGCTGGATCCGGCCAGGCAAGGTGGCCTGGGACTGGTGGAACGCCAACAACCTTTACGGGGTGGGTTTCCGGGCCGGGCTCAACACCGAGACCTACCGCTACTTCATCGATTTCGCCGCCGACCACGGGCTGGAGTACGTGATCCTGGACGAGGGCTGGTACCGGCTCGGTGACCTCTTCGACCGCAATCCCGACATCGACCTCGACGCCCTGCTCGCCCACGGGCGCCAGCGGGGGGTCGGGATCATCCTCTGGGTGGTCTGGAAGACCCTCGACGACCAGTTCGAACCCGCCCTGGACTCCTTCCGGGACCTGGGTGTGGCCGGCATCAAGGTTGACTTCATGCAGCGGGACGACCAGCCGATGGTGCGCTACTACTGGAAGGTGGCCGCCGCCGCCGCCGAACGCCGTCTGCTGGTGGATTTCCACGGCGCCTACAAGCCGGCCGGGTTGCGACGGGCCTATCCCAACGTGCTGACCCGGGAAGGAGTACGGGGGCTCGAACAGAGCAAGTGGAGCGAGTTCCCCGACCCGCCGCACAACGTCACCCTGCCCTTCACCCGGATGCTGGCCGGACCGATGGACTACACCCCGGGCGCCATGCGCAACGCCCAGCCCGCCGCTTTCCATCCCTTCTTCACCACCCCGATGAGTCTGGGGACACGTTGCCACCAGTTGGCCATGTACGTGGTCTTTGAGAGTCCCCTTCAGATGTTGTGCGATTCACCGTCCAACTATCTGCGCGAACCGGAATGCCTGGCCTTCCTCTCCGACGTACCCACGGTCTGGGAGGATACCCGGGTGCTGGCGGCCCGGGTCGGTGCATATGTGGCGCTGGCCCGCCGTCGGGGGGAGGACTGGTACGTGGGGGTGATGACCGACTGGACGGCCCGCGAGCTGGAACTCGACCTCTCCTTCCTCGGCCAGGGAAGCTGGCGGCTGGAGGCCTTCTCCGACGGGCTGAACGCTGACCGGCAGGCGTCTGACTATCTACGGTCCGAGGGTGAGGTACGGGCCGGGGAGCAGCTTACGGTCCGTCTGGCTCCCGGAGGTGGCTGGGCTGCGCGGTTGAGCCCCTACCGACCCTGAGGCGACCCGCCTCCCGGGGATCAGCCCCCGCTGTGCTCGAAGCGGATATCCAGCCGTTCGAGCTCGGACAGAACCGGCTCGTAGATCTCACGTCGGTTCGGGATCCGCACCCCGCGGACCGATATCCCATCCTTGAGCAGCAGACGGGTCGCGATGGCCGCCGGCAGGCCCACCGTCCGGGCCATGGCCGAATCCCCGTCGGGGTGCCCCCGGTCGATCAGGGTCGAGGTGATCTCCGCTCCGTCGGCCAGACCGAACCGGTGGTACTGGACGATCAGGTCCCGCTCCCCCTCCGCATAGACCAGGCGGCGGTTCATGAGGTCGGTGAGCACGTCCAGGGGAGCCGCCCGTTCCAGCGGGATGGGTTCCGGTTCGAACAGACCGAGCCAGCGGAGACGCTCTATCGGGTCATCCTGGGGGGAGAACCCGACCCGGTCGGCCACCGCCGAGTCGACATCGCCTTGCCGATCGGAACCCGCCAGATCGGCCATCAGGTCACGGTAGCTCATCCCTTCCAGGTCCCGCTCCTCCAGATCCAGCAGACCCAGGTCGACCACCGCCTTCATCGTCCGGCACCAGCCGGGGTAACGCAGCGTCCCGCGGAAGAGGGTACGGATCCCCTGCAGTCCATACCGGTCCACATACTCCAGCGAATCCCGGTTGGGATAGGCCTCCAGGTCGTACTCCCCCACCCGCAGGTCCCAGGTGTGGGTGAAGAGGTCCTCGGGGACGACCTCGACCGCTTCACCGTCCTCCAGCCAGCGGGCCGAGTTGCGGCCGGCCAGCAATACCCCCCGCGGGCTCCAGGAGAACTTGTAGCCCCAGGGGGTGGTCCGGGAGTCGGGGGCGGGCAGACCGCCCGTGTACGAACGGTAATGAAGCAGCTCCCGAGAATCCTCCCGCAGTCGGTCGACCATCTGCATGGTGGCCATGTGGTCGATACCGGGATCCAGACCGATCTCGTTCAGGAAGAGGAGTCCTGCCTGCTCGACATCCGGGCCCAGCGCCTTCATCTCCTCGCTGACGTACGAGGTGGTCACCAGGTGGCGGCCTTCCTTCAGACAGATCCGGGCCACCCCCAGGTGGTAGGTCCAGGGGAGCATGCTCAGCACTGCGTCGTGTGCGACCACCTCTCTCCGGACCGCCTCCTCGTCGTCGACGTAAAGGATGAGCGCCCGGGCCGACGGATGCCCCCCGGCCACCGCCTGGGAATGGGCGGGATTGCGGCTGGTCACCGTCACTTCGAAACCGTGATGGAGCAGGTATTGCACGAGGGGACGCGCGACCATACCCGCACCGAGCACAAGGACGCGTGGCATGTCCCCCTCCGGTCGTGTTGGTCTGCGGATGGATGGGTATCGGGCGACGTTCGCGGAGCCAGCATGTCAGGTCTGGAAGGAAGGTGTCAAACCCCTATCCTCCCCCAACCTGGGCTACCTTCGGGTGGTCAGTCCGCCGACAGGAACGACTCCAGATAGCGATAGTCCGGTGTGAGTCGTCCCATGTGGGCGATGAGCGCCCTGCGGAACGGTCCGGGCAGTTCCAGTTCCTCGAAGGGAAGGCTCAGGTCGGCCCCGGCCAGTTCGGGCAGGAAGGGGAGCAGGGCTTCGCCGAAGGACTGGGTCGCCTCGCGGGCGAACTCGTTGGGGAGACGATCCACCGCCAGCACCACCGGTCCCCGGCCTGTCCAACCGGACGTGGCCGTCTCGGTCCTGGGGTCGCAGACGTACACGGGATCGTCGAGGGTGCTCGTCCGGACCGTGCACTCGATCGCTCCGCGCACATCACAGCCGATATCCCCGATGACCCGCGGTCGGGGTATGTTCCCGTCGGCATAGAGAGCCCGCAGCAGATCGAAGGTCACCAGCCGGGGATAGCACGAAGCCCAGTAGTTGGCGTTGACCAGGATTGAGAGCAGGGGATAGTGCTCCCCGAACGAACTCTCATAGGCCTGGGGATGACGGTAGTAGTCGTCCAGGTCGAACCGACCGCCCGGGTCGCGGGGTCGGACGACGTGTTCCTCCCGGAAGACCACCTTGTAGACTTCGTGCCGGCTCCGGGCCATCTCCCGGGCCGCCACCAGTCCCGGCAGGTCCCGGGGGGCGATATCGCGGACCGGGAGCAGGTCGAAGACCTCCTGGGCGCCACGCGCGACGTTACCGTACCCGGCGAAACCACAGACGAAAGGGACCACCCCGGCCGGCAGGCCCTCCACCGCGATCCGCCGCCCGATCGTCCGGACGGCCTTCAGAGCCTCCTGCAGAGAACCGTATTCAAAGGCGCGGCGGATGTCGGCGAACTGGGTCTCGACCCCCTCCCAGCGCATCCGCTGTCCCCACGCCCACAGGGAGCGGATCATGCCGGCGATCCCCGCCCAGCGGCCGAAGAAGATGAGTCGCCGCCCCTTCTCGTCCACCACCCGTTCATAGTCGAAGAGGGTCGCACGCTGCTCCAGGAAGCGTCGCAGCATCGGCATGTTGTGCGCCTGACCCTTGATGGTGTGGGAGA
>CAYUVJ010000192.1:0-5240 GCA_964447955.1 uncultured Gemmatimonadota bacterium | reverse complement strand
CTGGGTCCGATCATGCTGTTGACCGTGACCGCGGCCTGCGGCGGCGGTGACCAGAGCGCCTCCGAGTCCCCGGCCCATGTCGAGAACGCGGTGCCCGAGGCCCAGCTGGCCACCCTCACCCTCTCGAGCCAGGCCGAGGCCCGACTCGGCCTCGAGACCTCCCCGGTCGAACTCCGTTCGCTGGCCCGCACCCGGCAGCTGGGCGGCGAGCTCACGACCGTACCGGGCGGCCACGTCGTGCTGACCGCGCCGGTCACCGGCGTGGTGCTCGGCCCCGCCGAGGAGACCGCTCCCAGGGCCGGGGACCGGGTGCGCAGCGGCCAGTCGCTGGTCCGTCTGCTCCCTTCCCCGCCCGACCGGGACCTGATGACGGCCCGGGAGGAACTGGAGACCCGGCGGTCGCAGTTCGAACTGGCGGACTCGCAATATCAGCGCGCCCAGCGACTGCTGGCCGACCGGGCCGGCAGTGTCCGGCAGATGGAGGAGGCCCGTACCGCCCGGGACGGAGCCCAGGCCGCCTTCCAGCGGGCCCGGGCCCAGCTGGCCCTGCTCGAGGGAGCGCCCCCCGACTCGCTCGCCGCCCTGCTCGCCACGATGAGCCTGGAAGCCCCTTTCCCCGGGGTCGTCCAGCGGGTGGAGGTCTCGCCGGGACAGACGGTCGCGGCCGGGACACCCCTGATGACGGTCGACCGGGTCGACCCCCTCTGGGTGCGGGTCCCGGTCTACCCGGGTGACCTGGAGACCTTCGACACCTCCCGGCCCGCCGGCGTGACCGGACTGAGCGACCGGCCGGAGGAGGTCCCGCTGGAGGCCCGTCCCCTGCGCGCTCCCCTGATCGCCGATCCCGCCGCGGTCACCGCCGACCTCTTCTACGAGGTCTCCAACCCGCGCTCCCGTCTGCGGCCGGGCCAGCGGGTGCTGGTCACCCTGCCGCTGCGGACCGAAGCAGAACAACTGGTCGTCCCCTATCCGGCCGTGCTCTATGACATGTACGGCGGGGCCTGGGTCTATGCCCGCACCGCCGACCATGTCTACCGCCGGATGCGGATCAGCATCGACCACGTGGTGGAGGGGCTGGCCGTCCTGACCCACGGGCCGGCCGTCGGGACCCTGGTGGTGAT
Organism: uncultured Gemmatimonadota bacterium; assembly: GCA_964447955.1. Taxonomy (GTDB): domain Bacteria; phylum Blakebacterota; class Blakebacteria; order Blakebacterales; family CAYUVJ01; genus CAYUVJ01. The sequence goes on along the minus strand of CAYUVJ010000192.1, from coordinate 4,119 downwards.
CGTCGGTGCCGCCGAGCTCTTCGGGACCGAGTTCGGAGTCGGCAAATGATGCGCTGGCTGGTAGCGACCTCGCTGCGGCTCCGGGTGGTCGTGGTCGTCCTGACGGGCGTCCTGCTCTTCGTGGGGATCCGCATCATCAGCCGTACCCCCATGGACGTCTTCCCCGAGTTCGCCAAGCCGTACGTCGAGATCCAGACCGAGGCGCCGGGACTCTCCTCGGCCGAGGTCGAGGCGCTGGTAACGGTGCCCATCGAGTACGGAGTGAACGGCACCCCCCGCCTGCGGACGATCCGGTCCAAGTCGGTGCTCGGGCTCTCCTCGGTGGTGCTGCTCTTCGACGAGGGGACCGACATCATGGAGGCCCGCCAGCTGGTCCAGGAGCGGCTCTCCCGGGTCTCCACGCAGCTGCCGTCGGTGGCCCATCCCCCGGTCATGCTCTCGCCCCTCTCCTCGCTGAGCCGGGTGCTCAAGATCGGCATCTCCTCGCCCAGCCTCACCCCGATGGAGATGACCACCCTGGCCAAGTGGACCATCCGACCACGGCTGATGGCCGTCTCGGGAGTGGCCAACGTGGCCATCTGGGGCCAGCGCGACCGCCAGATACAGGTACTGGTGGATCCCGACCGGCTGGCCGCCAACGACCTGACCCTGGCCGAGGTGGAACAGGCGACCCACGACGCCACGGTACTGGCGGGGGGCGGGTTCCTGGACACCCCGAACCAGCGGCTGGCCGTGACCCATGTGGCCCCGGTGACCACCCCCGGGGAACTGGCCCGCATCCCGGTCACCCACCGCGGCGGCGGTTCGACCCTGATCGGTGACGTCAGCGAGGTGGTCGAGGGCTCCCCGCCCCCCATCGGGAGCGCGATCATCAACGACGGTCCCGGTCTGCTGCTCATCGTGGAGAAACAGCCCTGGGCGAACACGCTCCAGGTGACCCGGGACATCGAAGCGACCCTGGATGCCCTGCGCCCCGGACTGCGGGACCTGGAGATCGATCCGACGATCTTCCGTCCAGCCACCTTCATCGAGATGAGCATCCACAACCTGAACAAGGCCCTGCTGCTGGGCTGTCTGTTCGTGGTCCTGGTCCTGGGACTCTTCCTCTATAACTGGCGCACCGCCATCATCAGCACCCTCGCTCTGCCCTCCTCGCTCATCGGGGCCGCCCTGGTGCTCCACTACCGGGGGGGCACCCTCAACACGATGGTCCTGGCGGGTTTGATCATCGCCCTGGGAGGGGTGGTCGACGACGCCATCATCGACGTCGAGAACATCATGCGCCGCCTGCGGCTCAACCGGGCCTCACCCGAACCCCGTCCGGCCTTCCGGGTCGTGCTGGACGCCTCGCTCGAGGTCCGCAGTGCCATGGTCTACGGCAGCCTCATCGTCGCCCTGGTGCTCATGCCGGTCTTCTTCCTCACCGGGCTCTCGGGAGCGTTCTTCAAGCCGCTGGCCACCGCCTATATCGCCGCCATCCTGGTCTCCCTCTTCGTGGCCCTGACCATCACCCCGGCCCTCTGCCTGCTGCTGCTGCCGGGAGGGTTGAAGGAGGGGCGGGAGTCTCCCCTGATCGTGGGATTGCGCCGCTGGTACCAGCGGCTGCTCCCGCAGCTGCTCGACCAGTCGCGGCGCAGTGTGCCGATCCTGGCCGGGGTCATCGTGCTCTTCCTGGTCGTGCTTCCCCTCTCAGGGTTCCTGGGCGAGGAGTTCCTGCCCGAGTTCAAGGAGTACGACTTCCTGATGCACTGGGTGGAGAAGCCGGGGACCTCGCTGGAAGCGATGGAACGCCTCACCATCCGCGCCAGCATCGAACTGCGCTCCATCGACGGGGTACGGAACTTCGGCGCCCACATCGGCCGGGCCGAGGTGGCCGATGAGGTCGTGGGTCCCAACTTCACCGAACTCTGGATCAGTGTCGATCCGGAGGTCGACTACGACGAGACGGTCGGACGCATCCAGGAGGTCGTGGCCGGCTATCCCGGGCTCTACCGCGACGTGCTCACTTATCTTCGGGAGCGGATCAAGGAGGTGCTGACCGGGGTCAGTGCGACCGCGGTCATCCGGATCTTCGGCGACGACCTGGCCGTCCTGGAGGACTCGGCCCACCGGGTGAGCGCCCGGATCGCCGATGTGGAGGGGATCGCCGACCTCAAGGTCCAGCCCCAGACCCTGGTCCCTCAGATCGAGGTCCGCTTCCGGCCCGAGGCGGCCGCCCGGTTCGGGCTGGCTCCCGGCGACATCCGGCATCCGGTGACGACCCTGGTGAAGGGGTCGAAGGCGGGCGAGATCTACCAGGAGCAGAAGATCTTCGATGTGGTTGTGCTGGGCACCCCGGCTGTGCGGCAGGACATCGCGGCCATCCGTGACCTGATGATCGACCTGCCTACCGGCGGACGGGTGCCGCTCCGCGACGTGGCCGAGGTGACAGTGGCGCCCACCCCCAACCAGATCGCCCGTGAATCCTCGTCCCGTTACACCGACGTCTCCTTCAACGTGCGCGGCCGGGACCTGGGGAGCGTTGTGCGCGAGGTCGAACAGCGGCTGCAGGGGGTCGTGTTCGAGACCGGCTACCACCCCGAGATCATCGGGGAGTACGCCGAACAGCTCCAGGCCCGGCAGCGCCTGCTGGGATTGGGGATTCTGGTGGTGCTGGCCATCTTCCTCATCCTCTACGCCGACTTTCAGTCCCTGCGGCTGACCCTGCTGATCATCCTGGGTATCCCTTTCGCCATCACCGGCTGCTTCCTCGGGGTGCTGCTGAGCGGCGGTGTGCTCTCCCTGGGTTCGATGGTGGGGTTCGTGACCGTGCTGGGCATCGCCGCCCGGAACAACATCATGCTGGTCAGTCACTACCGGCATCTGCAGATCGAGGAGGGCATGTCGTTCTCACCCGAACTGATCGTGCGCGGCGCCACCGAACGTCTGGCCCCCATCCTGATGACGGCTCTCACCACCGCCCTGGCCCTGCTGCCGATCGTGCTGGGCGGCAACCGGCCCGGTCAGGAGATCGAACACCCCATGGCGGTGGTCATCATGGGTGGCCTGCTGACCTCGACGGTGCTCAGCCTGTGGTTCATGCCTTCCCTCTACTGGCGGTATGGCCGGGGTGAGGTGGAGCGGGTGCAGGGGTACAGGGAGAAATAACCGGGAATCCGGGACATCCCTCCGTCGTCCCCATCCTGCTGGGCGGGGTCATCGCCTGGGGCGACCTGGAGAGCGCCGGGATGGGTCCGGCCTGGCCAACGACTTCGGCGACCATCGGAGTCCACTTCCTCACCGGCCTGCTGCTGGTGCTGGGTTACTGGTTGCAGGGCCGGTTCTTCTAGTCAGGGTCCGGAACCCGACAGGACGGGCCGTTCTCCATATTCGGAGGGTGGCTCGTGTCCTTTTCTAGTGAATCCTTTCGGGTATTGGGGGTTTCTTATCAGGTAAGATGGGTGGACCACTGACCTGGCGGAGATGATGGCGAAAAAGAAGAAGTTCAACTGGCGGGCGTTCACCACCCTCTACATCGTGGTCAGCGGTGCCTTCATCACGGTCACCGGACTGGTCCTCTACCTCTCCCCGCCGGGCCGGGTGGCCCACTGGGTGGAGTGGCGCTTCCTCGGCCTGCTCAAGGAGCAGTGGCAGGCCGTCCACACCATCTTCTCCTTCCTCTTCGTGGTGGCCGCCCTCGTCCATCTCTACTTCAACTGGCCCATCTTCTGGAGCTATCTGAAGCACAAGCTGCAGAGCGGCCTTCACATGAAGCGGGAGACCGGTCTGGCCACCTTCCTCACCCTGGGCATCTTCGCGCTCACCCTGGTCGAGGTGCCCCCCTTCAGCAGCGTCATCTCCCTGGGGGAGTACCTGACCAACTCCTGGTCGGACGAGCGAACCGAACCCCCCATACCCCATGCCGAGGAGCTGACGCTGGCCGCCTTCGCCCGGGCGGTGGGACTGACCCCCCAGGCCGCCCTGCGCCGTCTAACCGACGCGGGGGTGGCCGGGGCCGACACCTCCATCGTGATGGGCGAGCTGGCCGAGGCCAACCAGACCACTCCCAAGATCCTGGGTGACCTGATCACGCCCGGTCGAGGCGGCGGAGCGGGAGGCAGCGGCGGAGCGGGAGGCAGC
>CAYUVJ010000191.1:0-5267 GCA_964447955.1 uncultured Gemmatimonadota bacterium | reverse complement strand
GCGCCGTCGAGTTCTGATTATGAGACCGATTGGGAGTCCTCCGTCATCCGTAGTACTTAGGCGCGTTACCCGGCTTCCACTTGATGCTGCAGCCGGCGCTGGGGCGCTGGTCATCGGCGGGGATGGTCCGGCCTTCCAGCAGGGCGTCCAGGGCGGCTCTCAGGTCCCGGCCGGTGGGCGTACCGCTGTTCGGCCGGGTGCCGTCGAACTGCCCGGCATAGACCAGTTCCCGGTCGGCAGCGAAGACGTAGAGGTCGGGCGTACAGGCGGCCCGATAGGCCTTGGCCACCTCCTGGGACTCGTCGTAGAGATAGGGGAAGGGATAGCCGACCCGGGCCTTCTCCGCCTTCATCCGCTCCGGTCCGTCCTGGGGGTAGTGGTCCACGTCGTTGGCACTGATCCCCACGAAACCGATCCCCTCGGCCATATACTCCCGGGCCACCTCGGCCAGCCGGTGCTGGATGTGGATCACATAGGGGCAGTGGTTACAGATAAAGGCCACCACCAGCCCCTTCTCCCCCATCACATCGTCCCGATCGACCAGGACCCCATCGGTGTCGGGCAGCCGGAACCCGGGGGCGGGACTCCCCAGCGGCAGCATCATCGTCGAGTCGGTCAGGGCCATCGTCCTTCTCCTGTCGGTCGGCGCGTCGTGGTCATTCCTCATCCAGTATCCATGGTGAAGACGGTCCTTCCCAGGGACTTCTTCCCGCCTGCCGGGATGTCTCTTCCCGCTCCCCTCGGATATGGGCTATGGTGGCACCCGGACCGCTACGCCCCATGCTCCGGCCGATCCCGCTCGGCCGTCCTGAACGGAGGGAACCTCCATGCGCCTGCGCACACCCCTTACCCTGACGTTGATGCTGGCGACCGGCTGTGCCGCCACCGCCGCGGGACGGACCGCCGAACCGGCCGGCTCCACCGGCCAGGACCGGCCCCAGGAGCGGGCGACCGGACCCAAGCCCTATGCCCAGGTCATCACCCCGGAAGCGGTGAGCGACGAAGGGGTCTTCATCGTCCACCGTATCGACGAGCAGGTCTTCTACGAGATCCCGGCCGATCGCTTCGGGATCGACTTCCTCTGGGTGAGCCGGATCGCCATGGCCCCGACCAACATGGGCTACGGGGGGCAGAAGGTGGCCGAGCACGTGGTCCGCTGGGCCCGCCGGGGGGATAAGGTCTACCTGCAGGATGTCCTCTACCAGGTGGTCGCCGACTCCTCGGCGGCCATCTTCCGGGCGGTCCAGGACGCCACCTTCCCAGCCGTGCTGGCCGCCTTCGATGTGGCCGCGGTCCGTCAGGACACTTCCGCGACGGGAGCGGTGACCGAACGTGTCGTCATCGAGATGACCGACTTCGTGACCGGGGATGTGGGCGAGTTCAGTCCCCGGGCCCGGGTAGACGCCCGCCGCCTGGACCCGCGCCGCTCCTACCTGTACTACATCAAGAGCTTTCCTGAGAACATCGAGTACGAGCAGGCCATGACCTTCGAGCCCAACACCGGGACCGATTCCATCTCGCTGGTCATGCACCACAGCATGCGGCTGCTTCCGGCCGAGCCGATGATGCCCCGGCTCTACGACGACCGGTTGGGTTTCTTCAGCGTGGCACAGGTCGACTACGGTTCCGAGGAGCAGCGAGCGGTCACCCGGCGCTACATCACCCGCTGGCGGCTGGAGAAAAAAGACCCGGGAGCAGCGATCTCCGAACCGGTGAAGCCGATCACCTGGTACATCGACCCGGCCACCCCCGAGAAGTGGCGGCCCTACATCAAGCAGGGGCTCGAGGATTGGAACGTCGCCTTCGAGCAGGCCGGGTTCCGGAACGCCGTGCAGTGCCTCTACCCCCCCAATGACCCCGACTGGGACCCCGAGGACGCCCGCTACGCGGTCATCCGCTACCTCCCCTCCACGTTCGAGAACGCTTCGGGGCCGCACGTGCACGATCCCCGCACCGGCGAGGTCCTGGAGGCCGACGTGCAGTGGTACCACAACGTCATGAACCTGCTGCGCGACTGGTACTTCGTACAGGTGGGCAACCTCGACCCGCGGGCCTCCCGGCTCCCGCTGCCCGACGACCTCATGGGCCAGCTCATCCGCTTCGTGGCCTGCCACGAGGTCGGCCACAGCTTCGGTCTGCAGCACAACATGCGGGCCTCCTCGGCCTACACGGTCGAACAGATGCGCGACCCCGACTTCGTGCGCCGGAACGGGCACAGCCCTTCGATCATGGACTATGCCCGGTTCAACTACGTGGCCCAGCCGGGGGACGGGGTGGGACTTATCCCCATCGTCGGTCCCTATGACAAGTACGTCATCGAATGGGGCTACAAGCCCGTCCCGGGGGCACGGAGCCCGGAGGACGAGAAGGCCGAGCTGAACCGGATCGCGGTGCGTCAGGAGGAGAACGAGTGGCTGCGCTTCGGTCCCTCCGACGGCATCGACCCGGGGGCCCAGACCGAGGACCTCTCGAGCGACCCGGTCGCCGCCACCACCCTGGGGCTCAAGAACATCGAGGCCATCGCGGGCATGCTGGTCTCGGCCGGCACGCACGCGGGGGAGGACTACGGCGATCTCGAGGAGCTCTACGGACGCCTGGTCGATCAGCGCAACCAGGAACTGCGCCATGTGGTCACCCTGGTGGGCGGAGTGCGCCGTTTCGTGCGCCATGCGGGAACGCCCGGCTACGTCTTCCACCCGGTCGAGAAGGCCGAGCAGGCCGGCGCGGTCGCCTTCCTGAACGAGCACGCCTTCCAGGTCCCGGTCTACCTGCTCGACCCCGAAGTGCTCCGGCGGATCGAACCGGCCGGCGCCATGGACCGGATCCTGGCCGGACAGCGGCAGATCCTGAACGGGCTCTACCAGGCCGCCCGGGTCGACCGGCTCATCGAGCAGGAGGCCCTGCTGGGCGAGCAGGCCTACTCGCTGGCCGAACTGACCCATGACGTGCGGACGGGTATCTGGAGCGAACTGCGGGACCGCCGGGTGTCGATCGATTCCTTCCGGAGGAACCTGCAGCGGACCTGGCTGGAACTGATGGACGCTCGGCTGAACGGCGAGGGGACACCCGACAACGACCTCAAGCCGATCCTCCGGGGAGAGATCAGGACCCTCGACCGGGACCTGGTGAACGCCTACGGCCGGGCGGCGGACGACATCACCCGCCTGCATATCGACGATGTGCGGGCGAGGATCCAGAAAATCCTGGACCCGAACGCCTGAGCGGACGGATGGCACTGCTGAATCCGCAGATCCGGTCCTGGATCGGATCATGAACCCTGAGTTCGACCTCGCCGTCGTCGGAGCCGGTCCGGCCGGTGCCACCCTGGCCCGCCTGCTGGCCGGCCGCTACCGGGTCCTGCTCCTCGACCGCCGGCCCCTCTGGGACGAGGGACCGGCCCGGGACTGCGACAAGGCCTGCGGCGGACTGCTCGCCCCCGACGCCCAGCGGGTGCTCGGCGCCATGGGGCTGGCCGTACCGCGCAGCATCCTGGCCCACCCCCAGACCTTCCTGGTCCGTACCCTCGACCTGGAGACCGGGCAGGAACGCTTCTACCAGCGCTTCTACATGAACCTGGACCGGGTCGGCTTCGACCGCTGGCTGGCCGGGCTGGTCCCCTCCTCGGTGGAAAGGCTGCCGAGGGCGGTGCTGCGCGGCTGGGAGGAGACGGAAGAAGGGGTGCGACTCGAGCTGAGCGTCGGGGGTCGGTCCGGGACCACCAGCGCCCGGCTGCTGGTCGGGGCCGACGGGGCAGGCTCGACCGTACGCAAGATCGGCTGGCCCGGGCCCGATGCCCTGCCCCCTTACATCGCCATCCAGGAACGCTTCGCCAGCCCCGATTCCCCGCCCTGGTTCTCGGCCCTCTTCGACCAGCGTCTGACCGACTTCTACTGCTGGACCATCCCCAAGGACGGGGCCCTGGTGGTGGGGGGTGCCTTCCGCCCCGGCCCGGAGGCAGGGCCGGCGTTCGAGCGGCTCAAGGAGGCCCTGCCCGCCTTCGGGTTCCAGCTGGGCGAGCGGACCTATCGGGAGGGGGCCCCGCTCCGCCGCCCGCTGACGGCCGGTGACATCCGGCTGGGGCAGGACCGGGTAGCCCTGGTCGGAGAGGCCGCGGGCTGGATCAGCCCCAGTTCGGCGGAGGGCTTCAGCTACGCCTTCCGCAGTGCGCTAGCCCTGGCGGCGGCGCTGACGGATGGTTTGGACGGATACCTGCCCCGCTACCGGCGTGAGACCCGGACCCTGGCCGCCAATATCCTGCTTAAACGGTGGAAGTCGCCGTTCATGTACCGGCCGTGGCTGCGCCGCGCCGTCCTGCGCAGCGGCCTGGCGAGCGTCCGACTGCACTCTCCCATCGACTGACGACCGCAGGTCCCTACCCCTCGATGATGGGCAGCGGGGCCCGGGTCTGCCAGGCCCCCCGGGTGAAGTCGGGGAAGTCGACCGAACGGCTGCGCCGGGCGATCGAGGTCTCGCTCAGTTCGATGACCGCCGCCCACATCGCCCCATCGTAGACGTCCATGTCGGTCGGCTCGCCCTGGCGCAGGCTCTCGATGAGCCGGTAGTCCTCGATGTAGTCCATCCCGCCGTGCCCGGCCCCTTCGGAGCGCTCCCGCATGGTCCGCCAGAGCGGATGCTCCCACTGCTCGTACCAGGCTTCGAGTTCGTCCCAGGTGTGCGGCTGGTTGATCCCCTCGATATAGATCTTCTGCTCCGGGTACTTGCGGATGAGTCCTCTGGTCCCTTGGAGCAGAATCTTCCGGCTGTAGGGACGGGGGGAGTCGGTATCGTGAGTGATGAGGATAGTCTCGCCCCGCTTGGTCTGGATCAACGTGTTGACCACATCCCCGAGCGCGTAGCGCTTCTGGGCCTCCACGCTCTCCGGCCCGAATTTGGCCTCAGCGTAAAGGTTGAGCCCCCGGGAGGGGCTGGCCATCGAGACCAGGAAGTCGGCCTGGTTGCCGCGGTTGATGTCCATCCACTGGGTGACCGGCCCCAGGCCGTGGGTCGGGTAGAGGTCGGCGTTGCGCCGTTCGGCGTGTTTGATGCGCCAGCGCTCCACATAGTAGTCGCTGAGCTTGAGTTCCCGCAGGTCGTGCAGGTAGCCGCACTCGGCATGGAGGAGATCGCCGAAGAGTCCCTGCCGGACCATGTTGAGGATCATCAACTCGGTACGGTCGTAGCAGCAGTTCTCCATGGCGATGCAGTGCCGGCGGGTGCGCTCGGCGGTCTCGACCAGGTCCCAGCACTGTTCGATCGAGATGGCCATG
>CAYUVJ010000190.1:2326-5289 GCA_964447955.1 uncultured Gemmatimonadota bacterium | reverse complement strand
GGCGGTGGCCGGCTGGCTGTACCAGCAGCGGCAGACCGGACAGGAGATCGCCGACCCGGTCACCGGCCAGGCCCGTCCCCTGACCTACAGTGACGTCGTTGTACTCGTACGAACATACACCGGGACAAAGACATACGAGGATGAGTTCGAGCGTTACCGTATACCATTCCGGCTGGCCGGAGGGCGGGCCTTCTTTGCCCGCAGCGAGGTCCATCAGACCCTTGCCCTGCTCACCGCACTGGCTGACCCGAGCGACGAGGCGGCTACGGTGGCGGCCCTGCGCTCGCCCTACCTGGGGATCAGCGACGACGAACTGGCGATCTGGGCGGCCTCCGGGCGGACCTTCGAGGCCCGTCCGGGGATCCGGGAGGGGGAGGAAGGGTCCGGGCCCTCCGGGGACCTGCCCGCCGCCCTCGACCTGCTCGGCCATCTCCAGCTCGAGGCCCGCCGGCTCTCCCCTTCCCAGCTGATCCGCCGGCTCTGGGAGGTGACCCGCAGCCTTCCCCTGCACGCCCTCAAGCCGGACGGACGTCGCCGGCTGGCCAACCTGCTCAAACTCCTCGACCTGGCCGCCGCCTGGGAAGGGGCGGCCGCCACTCTGACCGAGGCGGGCGAGGGCCCGAGCCCCGGATTGGCCGGTCTGGTCACCTGGTTGGCCGAACAGCAGACCGCCGCCGCCGAAGGAGAATCGGAACTGGCTACCGAACCTGACGACGGAGGTCCGGAGCCAAGACCGGGACCGGGACAGGTCACCCTGATGACCATCCATGCCGCCAAGGGACTCGAGTTCCCGGTGGTCGTCCTGCTCGACCGGGCCTACCAGCCTCGCTTCCTGGACCAGGTCATCCCCGACCGGGAGCAGGGCAGGGTGGTCGTGAGCGGGGCCGGTCTCAAGCCCAGCGACTGGGAGACCCTCAAAGAGCGGGAACAGGCCGCCCAGGACGAGGAATCCCGCCGCCTGCTCTACGTCGCCTTCACCCGGGCCCGCGAACAGGTCGTGCTGTGCGGCCGGCGGTCGTCACCCCTCGAGGAGGCTGCCAACCAGGCCAAAGGGTTCCTGGCCCCGCTCGAGCAGGCCCTGGCCGCCCGGGTGGCCGAGGGGGACGAACGGATCGTCTGGGAGACGCCCGGAGAGCCGCCCGAGGAGCCCCTCCGGGCCCACCGGCTCCCCTGGGACCCGGGCGAGCCCGCCCCCGAGCAGGTGCGGGCCGCGGCCGAGGATCAGGAGCGCGGGCTGGCCGGATGGACCTCCCGGGCGACGGCCGCCCGTCGCCCCCGTCTGCGCTCGGCCTCGCAGTTGACCGGCCCCTATCCGCAGGGGGCGTTCCCCGAGACCGGTTCGGCGCTGACCTCCGGCGAGGATGAGGAGGTCCCGGACGGGGAGGCGGTGGTCCCCGGTCCCCAGGAGCCGCGCTGGTGGGCGATGCTGCGGGGCTCCCGGGTGCACGAAGCCCTACGCCGGGTAGTCGAGCGGGCCGATCCGGCGACCGAGGCGGCCCGAGCGGTCGCCCGGGCGGGCGATCCCGAGGGGCTCGTCTCCCAGGTGGCGCGGTATGTCGAGGTCGGGGTCGGCCTGCTGGCGCAGGCCGCCGGGGAGGGCTGGCGGCCGGTGGCCACCGAATGCCCGCTCCTGGTTGCCACGGCCGGACTCCCCGGGCCGCTGGCCGGCCTGGCCGGGGAGGTGGACACCCTGGTCGGAGTGGCCGACCTCATCCTGGAGGCACCCGGCGGACGGCTCCTGGTGGTGGACCACAAGACCGACCCGGGCCTGGCCGACCACCTGGTCGCGCACTACCGTCCCCAGCTGGAGGCCTACCGCGCCGCCCTGTGCGCGGCCGTCGGACAGCCGGTGGAGGCCGAACTCTGGAGCCTGGAAGAGGGGCTCCGCATCCCCCTCTGACCGGCCTCAGACCCGCCCTCTGTCGAAAATCCCTGCAACTAAGGGGGCTTGAGTGTCGTCTTGAGACTAAAGGACCGGGTGGGGACGGCCGCCGAGCGACGACGGTCCACGTCGGTCCGAGCGCTCTCAGGGGCCCCGGTGGGACCCGGATGGGGGGAACGCACGTGCAGATCAACCCGAACGCTCCGGCGGTGGCCCGCCGTGAGATCAAGATAAAGGCCCGGCCCGAAGAGGTATGGGCGATCCACACCGACATCAACGGCTGGTGGAAATGGAATGCCGACATCAACGAGTCGAAGCTGAACGGCCAGTTGATCGAAGGGGCCACCTTCGCGTGGAACTCGCGCGGCTCGGACATCAGTTCGACCATCGAGGTCCTCGAACCGGGACGGTGCATCGGCTGGAGCGGCCGCACCCTGGGCGCCCGGGCGGTGCATGTCTGGATCCTGGAACCGGCCGGTGAGGAGACCGTGGTTCGGACCGAGGAGTCGATGGAGGGCTGGCTGGTCAGCCTGCTGCGGGGGATGATGCGCAAGCGGCTCGACCAGTCGCTGAACGCCTGGCTGGTCGACCTCAAGAACGAGGTCGAGATGGGCAACGGATATCACTGAGCCCCGGCCCGGAAGGGCCGTCGCGCTCCGACCTGCCCGGTAACGGACCGCTCTCCCGCGGAGGGCGGTCTTTTCATTTCCCCGACCCGGCCGCTGCACTACTCTGTCCTCATGCCGCTCATCCCCGAAGAGGAACGTCACATCATCAAAGTGGTCCTGATCTGGACCGCCGTGACCCTGGTCCTGCTGGGTGTGGCCATCGGGGTACTCATGGTGGGCCTGGGCATGATGGCCTCCGGCGCGGCCGGGGGCTGAGCCGATGCAACCCCCCGGCCCCATCCGTCTCGAGCGTGTCGATCCCTGGCGCCTGCGTATCCCGCGCACCGGCGCCATGCGGGCCGACGGCCTCATCTATGCCGACGAGGGGATGGCCCGCCTGCTGACCGGCGACCAGAGCCCCCAGCAGGTGGCCAACGTCGCCTGTCTCCCCGGTCTGGTGGGACCCAGCCTGG
>CAYUVJ010000190.1:0-2316 GCA_964447955.1 uncultured Gemmatimonadota bacterium | reverse complement strand
CTGGCCATGCCCGACATCCACTGGGGATACGGTTTCCCCATCGGGGGGGTGGCCGCTTTCGACGTGGACGGCGGGATCGTATCCCCGGGTGGGGTCGGCTACGACATCAACTGCGGGGTCCGCCTGCTGCGCAGCCGCCTGACCGAGGACGAGGTCCGGCCCCGCCTGCAACTGCTGGTCGATCGACTCTTCACCGCCATCCCGACCGGAGTGGGGGCCCACCGCGAGCGCTATCGATTGACCCGGGAACGACTGAAGCGCCTGTTGACCGAAGGGGCCGGTTGGGTGGTCGGGGAGGGGATGGGGCGTCCGGCGGACCTCCCCCACCTGGAGAGTTCGGGCTGTCTGCCCGGGGCCGATCCCGAGGCCCTGAGCGACCGGGCACTGGAGCGGGGTCTCGACCAGGTCGGCACCCTGGGCAGCGGCAACCACTTCGGCGAGGTGGCCGTGGTGGACGAGGTCTACGAACCCGAGACCGCCCGCGCCTTCGGACTGGAGGCAGGCACGGTCACCTTCATGATCCACTGCGGCAGCCGGGGCCTGGGCCACCAGGTGGCCCAGGACTATATGCGCGAGATGGAACGCGGCCTGGTCCGCCATGGGATCGACCTGCCCGACCGCCAGCTGGTCTGCGCCCCCATCGGCTCCCCCGAAGGGACTCGCTACCTGGGGGCGATGCGGGCCGCCGCCAACTTCGCCTTCGCCAACCGCCAGATGAGCACCCACCTGGCCCGCGGCGCCTTCGCCGAGGTCTTCGCCGCCTCCGACGTGGAACTGGGCCTGGACGTGGTCTACGATGTCTGCCACAACATCGCCAAGATCGAGGAACACGAGCATCAGGGCCGCCCGGTCCGGGTCTGTGTGCACCGCAAGGGAGCCACCCGGGCCTTCCCGGCCGGTCACCCGGAGAACCCCGCCGCCTATATGGCGACCGGGCACCCGGTCCTGATCCCCGGGGACATGGGACGCTACTCCTTCGTGCTGGTGGGCACGGAGCTGGCCATGCGGGAGACCTGGGGGAGTTCCTGCCACGGGGCGGGGCGGCGCACCTCGCGCACCCGGGCCCGCAAGGAGATGAAGGGCCGGCGCATCGACCGGGAGCTGGCCGAACAGGGCATCGTGGTCCGGGCCCAGAGCCCTCGGGTACTGGCCGAGGAGGCCAGCGGGGCCTACAAGGACGTGGCCGACGTGGTGGCGGTCGTCGTGGGGGCCGGGCTGGCCCGCCCCGTGGTACGCCTGCACCCGATCGGCAACATCAAAGGATGAATCGCATGCATCGCACTATCGGCATCATCGGCGGCATGAGCGCGGAGTCGACCGTCACCTACTATCAGACCATCCATCAGCTGCACCGCGAGGCCACCGGGGGGCACGACTATCCCCGGGTGGTGATCGGTTCGATCCCCTTCGGGCCCATCGCCGAGGCCTCGCATGCCGGCGACTGGGCGGCCATCATCCGGATGGTCCAGGCCGAGGGGGACGCCCTGGCCGCCGCCGGGGCCGACTTCCTTGTCATCGCCACCAACACCATCCACAAGGTCGTCCCCGAACTCGACCTGGCCTGCCCGCTTCTCTCCATCCTGGACGCGGTGGCGGTCGCCGCCCGGCAGCAGGGCCGGCAGCGGCTGGGGCTGACGGGCACCATGTACACCATGACGGACGGATTCTATCGGGAAGGACTGGAGGAGCGGGGACTGGGGGTGGTGATCCCCGAAGAGGAAGACCGGGAGACGATCCACCGGATCATCTACGACGAGCTGGTCAGCGGCGAGGTCCGACTGGAGAGCGTGGCGCGCTTCGGGGAGGTCGCCGCCCGGCTGGGGGCGGCCGGTGCCGACGCCATCCTGCTGGCCTGCACCGAACTGGAGCTGCTCACCCGCAGCGGGGGGCTGCCGGTCCCGGTCCTTGACACCACTTACATCCACGCCCGGGCGGCCTGGGAGCAAGCCACCGGTCGGGTCGACTACCCATTGATCGTCGGGGGTGGGGCGTGATCGAGCCGGTCGGACTGAGCGTATTCTGGTACGTGCTGACCGGTATGGCCGCCGGTCTTCTGGGCGCCGTGCTGGGACTGGGGGGCGGCATCCTGATCGTCCCCATCCTTACCCTGCTGCTGGGCCTGCCGATGCACATGGCGGTGGCCGCCTCGCTGGTTGCGGTGGTGGCCACCTCGGTCTCCTCGAGCGCGGGCTACCTGAAGCGCGACCTTCCCCTGGTCCGGCTGGGTCTCACCCTGGAGCTGGCCACCATGGTCGGAGCGGTCGCCGCCTCCAGCGTGGCCGGACTCATCTCGAGCCAGGTGCTCGAATCGTTCTT
>CAYUVJ010000189.1:0-5320 GCA_964447955.1 uncultured Gemmatimonadota bacterium | reverse complement strand
AGGTAGACCAGCACGTCGCTCATCTCCCCGATCGCCTTCTGCTGGGCCAGGCGCAGGTCGGCGGCCAGCTTGGAGGCCGCCTTGTCCACCTTCATCTCGGGGATGATGCGGTTGAAATCGGGGAGCAGGAGCGCGACGAAGACCCCCATCAGCCCCATGACGATGAGGACCTCGATCAGCGAGAAGCCGCCCGCCCGGCACAGCCGTCGGCCGGATCTGTTCAGAGATTTTGACATCTTGGACGTAGCCGGTACCGGTTCCGTTCAGACGCTCCATGTTGTTGCATCACAACGACTTGCACTGATATGGCCGCCTCTTCGCCGTTCCATCCGTCCATATCGTTAATTATCGTTTACTAATCTTATGTCGTTGTCATGCATGGTCTTAAGCCGATTGTGCCGTCCAGGTGTAAGAACTTCTTACACCTCCCTGAACCGCCCTCTTCAACTTCGGTTCGTACCGTGAAATCGTTCCAGATGCACCTTATCAGTCCCCATCACACCTGGAAGGTGAGGCGCCATCGTAACCTCGTCTTTACAATTTGTCCACAGAAAAACGTCGGATACGACCCGGACACCCGGCGTCCCAGGCGGGGTCCGGGAAACGGTCGTCGCCTCGGACCGCTCCTCCCGCCTTCCGGATACGGGGTGGAGAGGGACCGGCGGGGAGAGCCGCTGCCGGGCACCGGTTGACCGCACCCGTCAGCCCGGCTAATCTTGGGCCGTCACCCCGGCCCGTGAGGAGGGTCCCCGCTCATGCGTCCGTATCGAGGACGGCTCCGTCCGTACCCTGCCGTCGTCCTGACCTTCCTGCTGCTGGCCGGACCGCTGGTGGCCGGGCAGCCCGCCCCCGTCCAGGCGCAGGAGAGCCCCCCTCTGGTCGTGCACGGCCGCTGGGAAGGGGCGATCGGTCCCATGACGGTGAGTTACTTCGATCGCCTGTTGGTCGCCGCCAACGAGCTGGCCGCCGACGTCCTGGTCGTGGAACTGGACACTCCCGGCGGTCTGGACGCCTCGATGCGGGACATCATCAAGGGACTGCTGGCCGCCGAGGTGCCGGTAGCGGTCTACGTCCACCCCGGCGGGGCCCGGGCCGCCTCGGCCGGGGTCTTCATCACCATGGCGGCCCATCTGGCCGTGATGACTCCCGGCACCAACATCGGGGCCGCCAGTCCGGTGGCGTTGGCCGGCCAGATGGACTCGACGATGGCCGCCAAGGTCACCAACGACGCCGCCGCCTACGCCCGCAGCATCGCCCTGCTCCGGGGCCGGAACGTGGCCTGGGCCGAGGAAGCGGTGCGCAAGGCGGTCTCGGCCACGGCCGAGGAGGCGGTCGCCCTGGACATCGTCGACCTGCTGGCCGACGATCTGGACGACCTCCTGACGAAAATCGACGGCCGGGGGGTCGAGCTCCCCTCCGGGCCGCACACCGTGTGTGCGGCCGGGGCCCGCCTGACGGAGGTGCCGATCAGCCTGCGGGAGCGTCTGCTGGCCCTGCTGGCCGACCCGAACATCGCCTAC
Source organism: uncultured Gemmatimonadota bacterium (assembly GCA_964447955.1). Taxonomy (GTDB): domain Bacteria; phylum Blakebacterota; class Blakebacteria; order Blakebacterales; family CAYUVJ01; genus CAYUVJ01. Next base: position 3,800 of record CAYUVJ010000189.1, on the reverse strand, counting down.
ATCTTCATGCTGCTGGGTACTTACGGGTTGATCTTCGAACTCCAGAACCCGGGTGCGATCCTGCCCGGAGTGGTCGGGGTCATCTCCCTGTTGATCGCCTTCATGTCCTTCCAGACCCTGCCCGTGGATTACACCGGGCTGGCCCTCATCGGCCTGGCCATCGTACTCTTCATCCTGGAGATCAAGATCACTTCCTATGGACTGCTTTCGCTCGGAGGGGTCGTCGCCATGGTCCTGGGCTCATTGATGCTGTTCGACACCATGGAACCCGCCATGCGGGTCTCGATCCAGGTCATCGTGCTGATGGTCGTCCTCACCGCCCTCTTCTTCCTCTTCGCCGTGGGCCTGGGACTCAAGGCCCAGCAGCGGCGGGTCACCACCGGAGGAGAGGGACTGATGGGGGAACGGGGGACGGCCCGCGGACGGCTGGGACCGGAGGGGACGATCCACGTGCACGGTGAGTTCTGGTACGCCCGCAGCGCCGACGGCACCCCGATCGAGGACGGCACCCGGGTGGAGGTGGTCAGGGTCGAAGGTCTGGTCGTACACGTCCGACCGGTTCAAAACTGAAAAGAGGGGCTTCCCCATGTCGACCTATCTGTACGTGATCCTGCTCTTCGTGGTCTTCGTGCTCGCGAGCATGATCCGCATCCTGCGGGAGTACGAGCGGGGTGTGATCTTCCGACTCGGCCGCCTGATCCAGACCAAGGGGCCCGGTCTGATCCTGCTGATCCCCATCGTGGACAAGATGGTGCGGGTCAGCCTGCGGGTGCTGGCCATGGACATCCCGCCGCAGGATGTGATCACCAAGGACAACGTCTCGGTCAAGGTCAACGCCGTGCTCTATTTCCGGGTGATCGCCCCGGAGAAGGCGGTGGTGGAGGTCGAGGACTTCCTCTACGCCACCAGCCAGCTGGCCCAGACCACCCTGCGGGCCGTGCTCGGCCAGGCGGAACTGGACGAACTGCTGGCCGAGCGGGACAAGATCAACCTGGAACTCCAGCGGATCATCGACCAGCACACCGATCCGTGGGGGATCAAGGTCGGGCTGGTCGAGGTCAAGCACGTCGACCTCCCCCAGGAGATGCAGCGCGCCATCGCCCGCCAGGCAGAGGCCGAGCGGGAGCGGCGGGCCAAGATCATCCACGCCGAAGGGGAGCAGCAGGCCTCCGCGAAGCTGGCCGAGGCGGCCGCGGTCCTGCAGAAGCAGCCGACCGCCATCCAGCTCCGGTTCCTCCAGACCATGGTCGAGGTCTCCTCGGAACGGAACAGCATCGTCGTGCTGCCGATCCCGATCGACCTGCTCAAGCCGATGATGGACATGACGGCAACCAAGCACCCGCCGGCCGGTCAGTAGCGAATTCCAGGGGCCCCCGCTCCAGCGGGGGCCCCCGCACCGGTGGGGGCCATCGCACCCCGGTCCCACATCCTCAGGAGTACACCATGAGCCGAAGCAGGACCACTGAGGCGATCCTGGACCGGATCGCCGCTGCGGCCGACGACATGATCGAACTGCAGCGCGGGCTGACCGCCATCCCGGCGGTCGGACCGGACAGCGGCGGGCCGGGAGAGACAGCCAAGGGACGCTGGCTGATGGAGCAGCTGGCCGGCTGGGGGCTGCCCCTCCCCACCGCCTATCCGGCGCCGTGCGACGAGGTGCCCGAAGGGGAGCGGCCGAACTACGTGGTCCGACTGGAGGGGAGATCCTCGGACCGGGCGGTCTGGGTGCTGACCCATCTCGATGTGGTCCCCCCGGGGGAGGCGAGCCTCTGGACCGGCGATCCCTGGACCCTGCGGGTGGACAGCGACCGGCTCATCGGACGAGGGACCGAGGATAACCAGCAGGGCATGGTCAGCGGCATCTTCGCTCTCAAGGCGCTGCTTGAAGCCGGTATCACTCCGCCCCACGACGTGGCTCTGGCCTTCGTCTCCGACGAGGAGACGGGCAGCCGATACGGCGCCGGGTTCCTGGTCACAGAGCACCGGGAGCTCTTCGGCCCCGACGACCTGGTCCTCATCCCCGACGCCGGGGACGAGCAGGGGACGATGATCGAGGTGGCCGAGAAGTCGATCGGATGGGTCACCTTCACCGTGCGGGGCAGGCAGACCCATGGTTCCACTCCCGACCACGGCATCAACGCCCACAAGGCGGGGGCCCATCTGATCGTTATGCTGGAGGGACTCTACGAGGACTTCCCGGCCTCCGATCCCCTCTTCGACCCTCCCGTATCGACCTTCGAACCGACCCTGAAGAAAGCCAACGTCGAGAACATCAACACCATCCCCGGCGAGGACGTCTTCGCCTTCGACTGCCGCCTTCTGCCCACCTACGACCTGGAGGACATGAAGGGTCGGATGCGGGCCTACGCCGACGAGGTGCAGCGGCTCTTCGGGGTCACCGTGGAGATCGCCACCCCGATGTGGCAGCCGGCCGCCCCCCCGACCGCCCCCGACGCCCCGATCGTGAAGGCGCTCGAGCGGGCGGTCCAGGAGGTCTACGGGGTCACCGCCCGGCCGATGGGCATCGGGGGGGGGACGGTGGCCGCCTTCTTCCGGGAGGCCGGCATCCCGGCCGCCGTCTGGTCCCGGATCGACGACCTGGCGCACATGCCCGATGAATACTGCCGGGTCTCCAGCATGGTCGGGGACGCCCAGGTGATGGCCCTGCTCTTCCTCGGAACGGAGGCCTGAGTCCGCGGCGATGCCCGGCCCTCTCTACCGTATCCTGCGCACGGCCCTCTTCGCCCTGCCGCCGGACGACAGTCACACCCTGGCCGGCACCTCGCTGCGGTTGGCCGGCGCCCAGCCCGGGGTGCGCGGCCTGGGCTACACCGAGCTGGGGACGGTGACCCCGCTGGAAGAGGCGGCTGCGGACTATCTGGCGGGTCTGGAACACCTGTACCGCTATGCCGACTACCTGGTGTCAATGTCTCGAGTCCCAACACCCCAGGCCTGGTCCGGCGTATCTGCCGGGGGCTGGTCGCATATCTGCGGAGCGTAGGGATGGACCACCTCTCTCAGGCGGTCGGCAGCGTCCACCGATAAAAAAGCGGGCGGGACCGAAGTCCCGCCCGCTCCCTGCGATGCCGGCGCGAGATGTCAGCGCATCAGGGCTCAGTTGGGGCTGGTGCCGGCAGTGGTGGTGTAGCCCGGCGCCGCACTGAACGGGGTGATGGTCAGCACAGCGGCCGTGGTGGTCCAGGCCATCATCCCGAACTTCATGTTGTAGGTCTTGTAGCCCAGGGTGTTCAGCAGAGCGGTGGCCTGCCCGCCGGTGTGACCCGTGTAGCAGTAGACCACGATGTCCCGGTCCGGGTCGAGCTTCTCGAGGACCGCAGTGGTGGCCAGGTCGTCCAGCGCGATGTTGATGGCCCCGGGGACGTGACCGAGCGCGTAGTGGGTGGCCGAACGGAGGCTGATGATGAGCGGGTCGTCGGCGCTGTTGCCGTCGTTCAGCTCATCGAAGACGGCCTGGGCACTCATGTTCGGTGTCCAGGTGTCATCCTCGAGCCAGGCGGCCACGGCGGCCTGGACCTTCGCCTCGTCGGTGGCACCGGTCAGGCTCATGTCGGGCAGGTCGTAGACCGTCGTCCCCAGCGAATGGACCGTGATCTCGGTGGCTGTGTCAAGCGACTGGGTGACGTCCCAGGCGGTCGTCGCCACTACGGTCGGGTCGTCCGACCAGTTCATCATCCCCCACTTCAGGTTGACCGTGTCGAACCCGAGGATACCCAGGGAGGCGGCGGCCTGCCCGCCGGTGTGACCCGTGTAGCAGTAGACCACGATCTCCTGGTCGGTCG
>CAYUVJ010000188.1:0-5354 GCA_964447955.1 uncultured Gemmatimonadota bacterium | reverse complement strand
TGCTACCTGCACCTGGGCCGGTTCATCCTGCGCTTCGGGACGATGCCGGCCGACGGGAGCGGCGGGACGGGGGCTGATTTTCTTACTAACATGCAGTCAGAACGATTCGCACCGGAACACTGCCATCCAGGAGCGAGCACATCATGAGTGAGTCCACCCACGACCCGACCGGCCGGACCCCCGACTCACATCCGGTGGAGACCGAACGCCGCCGGTATCCCCGTTACGTCTACAACCCAATCAGCCTGACCGGAGCGGCCCTGGCGGTGGCGATGGCCTTCGCCATCATCCTGCTCTTCGTCATCGACCTGACCAGCGGGACCGCCAGTCCCTACCTGGGCATCGTGGGCTTCGCCATCCTGCCCGTGCCGCTCATCCTGGGCCTGCTGGCCATCCCGGTGGGGATGTGGATCGAATGGCGACGGGAGAAGCGGACCGGGGAGATACGGCACCACCTGCCGGTCATCGACTTCAACCGGAGCACCTCCCGCCGGGCACTGTTCACCTTCACCGCCGGTACCATCATCTTCCTCTTCCTGACCGCCGGTGGCTCCTACAAGGCCTATGAATACACGGAATCGGTCGCCTTCTGCGGCACGGTCTGTCACCAGGTCATGGAACCGGAGTACACGACCTATCAAGCGGGTCCGCATGCCCGCGTCGCCTGTGTGGAGTGTCATATCGGAGAGGGTGCGGAGTGGTGGGTCCGGTCCAAGGTCTCCGGTCTCTACCAGGTCTACAGTGTCACTTTCAACAAATACTCCCGGCCCATCCCCACCCCGATCGAGAACCTGCGTCCGGCCCGGGAGACCTGCGAGCACTGTCACTGGCCGGCCAAGTTCCACGGCGACCAGATGTGGGAGGTGTTCCGGTACCTGAGCGACGAGGGCAACACCCGCTGGCCCATCCGGATGGTCATGAGGACCGGGGGCTCCGAAGAGTCCTCGGGTCGGATCCACGGCATTCACTGGCACATCGCCCAACAAGTCGAGTACATGACCACCGATGAGGCTCGGCTGGAGATACGCGAGGTGCGGCAGCACCTGCCCGACGGCACCGTCCGGGTCTTCGCGAACACCTGGAACCCCCTCAGTGAGGAAGAACGGGTTGCGGGCACCGAACCCCAGGTCTGCACCATGGACTGCATGGACTGCCACAACCGGCCCTCCCACCAGTACCTCTCGCCGCGCCATGCCCTGGACACGGCGATGGAGACCGGTCAGGTCCCGTCCACTCTGCCTTTCATCAAGCGGGAGGGGGCCGGACTGCTGGCCGCCGCCTATGAGAGCCGGGAAGAGGGGCTTACCGCCATCGACGCGGGCCTGCGGAGTTTCTATGCGGACAACTACCCCGAGGTGGTGAGCACCCGGGAGGTCGAACTGCTGAAGGGAGTGGCCGGTCTCCAGCAGATCTTCAGCACCTACTTCTTCCCTTACATGAACGCCCGCTGGGACGCCTATCCCAGCCATATCGGCCACCAGGAATACCCCGGCTGTTTCCGCTGCCACAACGGCGCCTTCGCGGCCGAGGACGGTGAGATCATCAGGAACGACTGTCAGCTCTGCCACACCATCCTCGCCCAGGGACCGGGCGCGAGTGGTCTGGAAATGCAGGGGGTCGGCGGACTCGACTTCCAGCATCCGATCGACATCGGCGGGGCTGAGACGATGATGCCCTGCAGCGACTGCCACACCGGCGGCGGGTATTGAACCGGATCCACCACACACCATGACACCTGCCTTCACCTATCATGACGGGCACCTTCAGGCGGAGGGTGTCCCCCTCTCCGAGATTGCCGAACGGTTCGGCACACCTCTCTACGTCTACCACGGCCCGACCGTCACCCGCCGGGTGGCCGAGGTCCGGGCGGCCTTCCAACCCCTCGGGGTGCAGCTCTTCTACTCGGTCAAAGCCAATCCCAACCTCCACCTGCTGCAACACCTGGCGGGACTCGGACTTGGCTTCGACATCGTCTCGGGGGGTGAACTGGCCCGGCTGCAGACCATCGGAGCCAATCCGGACCGCATCGTCTTCGCCGGGGTCGGTAAGACCGATCAGGAACTGCGGGCCGCCCTGGAGGCCGGGGTGGGTCTGCTCACGGCCGAATCGGTCCAGGAGGTCGCGCGCATCGACCGCCTGGCCCGGGAGGCCGGACGATCGAGCGTGGACATCGGCCTGCGCCTCAACCCCGATGTGGACGCCGGCACGCACCGTCACATCACCACCGGCCGCCGGCAAGACAAGTTCGGGCTGTTGCTCGAAGAATACCGGGAAGTGCTGACCGACCCGTTGTGGGAGGGCCCGCTCCGGCTGACCGGACTCCACATCCACCTGGGCAGCCAGATCACCACCACCGACCCCTATCAGAGAGGTCTGGTCTTCCTGCGGGAGCAGCTGGACGAGGCCCGGAAGGCCGGCCACACCCCTGGCCTGCTCGATCTGGGGGGCGGCTTCGGCATCGCCTACGGGGAGGACGCAGTCCCCCTGGCCGGGGAGTATGCAGAGGTCTTGGAACCTATGCTCGCGGATCTGGGTATCGACACGGTGATCGAACTGGGCCGCTACCTGGTCGGTCCAGCCGGCGTACTGCTGACCCGGATCGAGTACACCAAGCCGCGGGACGGGGGGTGTCTGCTGGTGGTCGATGCCGGGATGACCGACCTGCTGCGTCCGACCCTCTACGAGGCTTGGCACCGCATCCTGCCGGTCGCCGAGCCGACCGGCGACGAACGGGTGGTCTGCGACGTGGCCGGTCCCCTCTGTGAATCGAGCGACTTCCTCGGCCGGGAACGGTCGCTCCCCCCCCTGGGCCCCGGTGACCTGCTGGCGGTCCTGGATGCCGGCGCCTACGGCATGTCCATGGCCGGCGGCTACAACTCGCGCCGCCGACCGGCCGAGGTCTGGATCGGGGAGGAGGGCGAGGTCCGGCTTATCCGGCGCCGCGAGACGATGGACGATCTGCTGGCCCCCGAGCGGGAAGCAGAGGGCTGAGTCCCCCACCTCCCGCCGGGGAAGGATTCAGATCTCGCCGGTCGCCATCTCCACGGGCGCACCTGCACGCCCCAGGATGAGCCCTATGACCAGCCCGCCGAGGACGAACTGGACCAGGTAGAGCACCCCGTTGAAGGCGAAGAGGCCCCACGACATCATCCCCCAGGCGACCCATTCCAGATACTGCGGGATCGAGACGAGCAGCCAGATGAAGATCCCGAAACGGATCCCCTCCGTGACCGGGGTCCCCCCCTCGTAGCCGAACTTGAAGATGAAGGCCATCATCAGGGCGAGCACCAGGTAGGAGAGCATCAGCACCGGCATGTTCGCCATGTCGCCGACCAGCCCCATCATCTCCGGGTCCTGCATCGATTCCATCTGGCTGGCGAAGACCACCCCGAACAGCAGCCAGCTGACCAGGAACATGGTCACGAAAGCCGCCAGGGCGGCCAGCAGGGTACGCTTCTCGAACACGGGTATACCTCCTCACGACAGAGGATGGGTGGGCGGACGGCAGTCCGGTAGGAGCCGCGCAGGGAGTCGCGCCGTCGTGGTGCTGATCAGCATAGTCCCCCCGACCGACACATCGGACCGGATAGGTCAGTAGACCTTCACCTCAGTCAGGATCGGAGAGGCGGCCGAGGCGGTGATACGGATACGCAGCCGGTCGGTGGTCACCGGTGCGAAGCGCAGGATGCGGCGCGGCCCTATCGTGGTGCCGGATGCCACCTGATGCCAGTCGCCGTCCACGAGGGCCTCCACCGTGAAGGCCTCGATGCGCTGGCCCAGGGCGATGCCCTCTTCGAGACGGATGATGGATACCGTCCGGGGATCGGGCAGGAGGATGGTGAGTCCGGCCGTGGTCATCCCGTCGTCCGTGGTCCAGCAGGTCGTCGGGTTCCGGTCCAGCACGTTGGCCGGGGCATAGCGCAGATGTCCGCCCCGCACGTTCGAAGCCGTGGCGGCTGCCGAGGCGGCGTGATCGACGGCGAAAAGAGCATCGAGCCGGGTCCGCAGTCCCTGCAGGGCGGCCACGTCGTGCTCGTGGACCAGACCGCGCCGGTCGACCGGCAGGTTCAGCAGCAGGTTGCTCCCCCGCCCGACCGACCCGAACCAGATATCCAGGAGTTCCTCGGGACTCTTGACCTCGTCGTCCTGCTCAGGGTGGTAGTACCAGCCGGGCCGTATCGAGACGTCGCACTCGGAAGGGACCCAGAAGGCCCCGTCCCGGTGCCCTTCGGTCAACTCGGGATAACGGGGGGTACCCGGCGCCAGTTCGTCCCGGCGCAGAGTCGCCCAGTTGGTCTCCCCGGCGTAGCCCTGTTCGTTGCCCACCCAGCGCACATCGGGTCCCGCGTCGCTGAAGATGATCGCCCGGGGCTGCAGCCGCCGCACGGTCGCGATGTAGGCCGCCCAGTCGTAGACCTGCCGCTTCCCGTTGGGACCTTCCCCGTTGGCCCCGTCGAACCAGACCTCGAAGACCGGACCGTAACCGCTCAGTACTTCCTCGAGCTGGCCGATGAAGTGGGCGTTATAGCGCGGGGTGTCCCCGTAGGAAGGGTCGTGCCGGTCCCAGGGGGAGAGATAGACCCCGAAGCGCAGACCGTTCGCCCGACAGGCTGCAGCCAGGTCCCGCAGCACGTCGCCGGCGCCATCCCTCCAGGGACTGGAGGCCACCGTATGGTCGGTCAGACGGCTGGGCCAGAGACAGAATCCATCGTGGTGTTTGGCCGTGATGATAAGCCCCTTCATCCCGGCCTCCCGGGCCACGCGGGCCCACTGCCGGGCATCCAGAGCGGTGGGCTGGAACAGGGTCGGCGATTCGGTGCCGTCCCCCCACTCCCGGCCGGTGAAAGTGTTCATGTTGAAGTGGAGGAATCCGTAGAACTCCAGGTCGTGCCAGGCCAGTTGCTCTTGCGAGGGGAGCGGCCCGAAGGGAACGGGCGGCGGGGGAGCCAGCTGTTCGGACTGGGCCCGGGTCGGGGACCCGTTGACACCGAGCGAGAGGACGAGGCCGAGAGCCGGTGCGAGGACCGGTGTGAAGATCCGGGATGTTGGCGGACGATGCGGCATGCTGGCTCGCCTCCGTGAGCGCCAGGTTGCAGGTACGGACCGCCGGAGTCGTCCCATCATAACTCCATCGACCATCGACCCCAATCCTCTCCCGGACGGGACCGATATAGTGGCGGCGACCCGCCCCCTGCCGCCCCCGCAGAACATCCTGCCGGTGAGGATCGAGGCCGGCGAGAAGAAGTACCGGGGCGGAGACGTTCAGTAGCCGGGCACACGCTCCAGCGGGAGGATGAGACAGCTGGGGCCGCCGCCGGCCGTCCGGAACTCGGAAAGGTCCAGGGCGTGGACCG
>CAYUVJ010000187.1:0-5356 GCA_964447955.1 uncultured Gemmatimonadota bacterium | reverse complement strand
CGAACCTCTGCGGGTTGCCGCGGGCGAAGCCGGTGAGAGCCACCAGCCGGTTGACCCGCTCCTGCTGCTTGGGGGGCTTGGTCCCCTTGAGGACCGCCAGGGCGCCCCCCTCCTCCTCCCAGGTCAGCCGGGCGTAGGTCAGGGTGTCGTTGTCGGCCGCCCGGCGGGTCCCCCGGGCCAGGTCCAAAAGATAGAGCCCGTTGCCGTCCCGGTCGGCGGCGTCCACCGTCCAGGCCAGCCAGGTGCCCGGTTTGTTGAAGGCGTACTCGTTGACGCTCCCCAGCAGTTCCTCGTAGCCGGCCTCGAGGTGACGCAGGATCAGGTCGGTCCCCTCGAAGTCCTCCTGCTCCCGGGGCTTACGCTTCTTCACCGCCAGGTACCTCGAACCCTCGGCGAAGGCGACCCGGTCGACATTGTCCCAGGTACTCTTCGTCCCCGTGGTCAGGTCCAGGAGCTCACCCTGCTGAGGAACCGGCTTGCGGTCCTCCCGCAGTTTCTCGGCCTCCTCGTAGCCGGTGGCCACGATATAGGCGACCCAGTGGCCGTCATCGGAGAACTGCGGCCGGCCGCCGCGCGGGATCATGTGCTCCTCGCCCGAGGCCCGGTTCTTCACGTACAGCGTGTCGTCGGCGTACTGGTGGCTGAAGGTGAAGCTGATCCAGCGCCCGTCGTCGGAGAGCGCGGCGTCACGGATGGTGCGCCAGCGGCTGTACTCCGCGATGGTGAGCGCCTTGGGGCCGGCCTGTTCCTGGGCCGGGACCGCGGCCGGCCGGGCCAGGACCAGGGCGAGGAGGAGCAGGAGGGGGAGGGAGCGTCGGGTACGCAGCATGGGGACACCGTCCGTGGTGACGGGGTGGAGGTCGGAGGCCGGCGGCAGCTTGCAGTGTGCGCCGGCAACTCCGCGGACGGGGAGAGGATAGCCCCGGCCGAGGGCCGATATCGAGTCCCTTCCGGACGAACTCTGGACAGGAGCGGTGGTCTGGCAGCGCCACGAGGCGGCCGGCCCACCGCGCCACCCGGACCAGTCCGATGGTGGTCCTGCGCTCGGAATGAGCGGCGGGGACGGCAGGGTCAGAACAGCAGGAGAACGAACGGCAGCGCCGCCAGCAGCACCGCGACCAGGACGGTGATCGAGAGCGGACTGCCGACGACCGCGTCCACCCCCTGCCCCAGCATGGCCCGGATGCGACCGAGGGTCTGGGCCTCGATGTGGCGGCGCGCGTCCTGACCGGGGGGCGGTCGGACCTCGAGGCTGAGCAGCAGGGCCTGGGGAGTCTTGAGGAACTCGTCCATGACCCGCCGGGCCAGCCGGCCCCCGACCCGGCCGAGTACCGGCACCCGGCCGATGGTTCCCGTCAGACCGGTCTGGACCTCGGCCCGTCGGGTGTCGATGGCCGCCTGGACCTCCTCGAGGAAACGCTGCCGGGCCACCCCCCGCAGGCCCTGCCCCTCCAGCACCTCGAAGGTCAGAGCCGTGACTTCCCGCACCACCTCGGACACCACAGGGTTGTCCACGATCGCCCGCCGCAGACCCCGGCGCAGGCCGCTCCACCAGCCGGCGATCAGCCCCCCCAGGGCGCTCACGACCACCAGGTAGACATGCAGAGCGGCGCCGGTCCCCACCCCCGGGGTGGTCCCTGGAACCGTGCCGGCTGGAGCAGCCGCCAACAGCCGGTGGAGCCCGGCCAGGCCCAGCCCCACCAAAGCCCCCAGGATGAGTCCGAAGAAGGCGCTGAAGAGGGCGCCCAGCACGGAGCGGAAGCCGCCCTTGAGCAGGCTGCGCAGCGCACCGCCCACCCGCGTGGTGAACAGGCCGAGCAGGCCTTCGGTCAGTCGTCGTCCTGGATCGGGTGTCGCCATCCCTTCCCTCCTCGGGGTCCTCTCCGGACGTTACGCGATAACACGCACCCCGGCCAAGGGCTCCGGGGGGCACAGGCCGGGCTTTGCTCGCGTCCCACCCGAGGCCATAATGCGGGAGGACCAACCAGGCAGGAGCCCGATGCCCGACCCTCGCAGCGATAAATTCCTAACCCGGCGACGGATATCTCCCGCCCCCCTCCTGCTGTCGCTGCTGCTCGCCGGTTGTGCGGCCGCGACCGGCACATTGCCCGGACCGGTACGGGAACTGCCGCCTCCCCGTCGCTTCAAGAGCGCCAAGACGTTCGACCGCCAGGCCCGGCTCGAACTGTCCGAGGGGGTCGGCTACCTGCATGGGGGCGCGCTCGAGCAGGCCGTCCCGATCTTCGCCCAACTCTGTGCCGACGTCACCATCCCGCGCAATCAGGCGCACTACTCGATCATGCAGGGGACCTTCCAACTCAAGGCCCTGACCGACCTGGCCCGGGACCGCCTGGTGGAAGGCCGCTTCTGGCTCGAGCAGGGGTCGAAGGTGCGCGGCATCATGTGGGGCCGCAGCTGGAAGATCGCCTCGGAGAACCTGGTCCAGGACATCATCCGTTTTCTCGAGCAGTGGCCGCCTGAGACGCATGCCGGTTGCTATCACTGGGCCAGTCTGATCTACGGGCAGATAGGTGAGGGAGCCATGGAGGTGGCTTTCGCCCGCCGGGCGGTGGAGGCCGATCCCGCTTCGGCCGACCTGCAGTACCAGCTGGCCAGCGCCCTGCTTCGCCACGACCGGGCCGAGGAGAGTCTGCCCTGGTTCAAGCGAGCCGCCGACCAGCCCTCACCCGATCCACGGATGCTCAGCGACTTCGGTTCTGCGCTCTGCGTCACCGGGCAGGAGGACGAGGCGGCACGGGTCCTGGAGCGCGCCGTGGCAGCCGACCCGGAGGTTTTCGAGGCCCACCTCAACCTGATGATCGCCTACTACCTGCAGGGGGATCTGAAGGGCGCCGAAGAGGTCTATCGGGAGGCCCGGAACCGCTTCGGCGACCGGCGTGACCTGCTCGAGGCGGGAGCCCTCTACTTCCTGCTCGACGGCGACCAGGACGAAGAAGCCTGGAGGACGGCACGGGGAGCCGGCCGGGAACTTATGGCGGCCTATCCCTGGGCTAGCGCCCTCTGGGCCCTGGCCCAGGCGACCGCTGGCCGGTCCGAGGAGGCCCGGGCGACCGTCCAGGAACTCGTCACCCGCATCCCGTCCGCCGGAGACACCGCTTGGGTCCGCGACCACTGGTTCCTGCGGCGGCGCCTGTTGACCCTCTACGAGTCCCTGCTCTCCTCCCCCCCACCCCGGCTCACGGGAGATGGGGCCGCGCCGGGAGTGACCGCACCATGACCACCGGGTTCGTCTTCGACGAGGTCTACCAGCAGCACTACCCCGCCATGGGCCATCCCGAGCGGCCGGAGCGGCTGGAGGCGCTGCTCGACGGGCTGAGGACCGCCGGCCTGATGGACCGGCTGAGGCCGGTGCCCGCCCGGGCGGCCGGGCGGGACGCCCTGGAGCTCGTCCATGAACCCGCCTACATCGAGCTGGCCCACCGGGAAATCGTCGAAGAACGCCGACCGGGACTCTCCACCGGGGACACCGAGGTCTGTGAAGCCACCTGGGAGGCGGCCCTGTGGGCGTGCGGCGGGGTCCTGGCGGCGGTCGACGCCGTGATCGCCGGTACCGTGAATAACGCCTTCTGTGCCGTCCGCCCCCCCGGGCATCACGCCACGGCCGACCGTGGGCTGGGGTTCTGCGTCTTCAACAACGTGGCGGTGGCCGCCCGTCACGCCCAGCGGCGTCACGGTCTGGAACGGGTGCTCATCGTGGACTGGGACGTCCACCACGGCAACGGCACCCAGGACATCTTCTACGAGGACGGGAGCGTCTTCTACTTCAGCACCCACCAGTGGCCCTTCTACCCCGGGACCGGGATCGCCGCCGAGACCGGCCGGGGGACTGGCGAGGGAGCGACCCTGAACGTCCCGCTGTGGGTCGGGAGCGGGGATGACGAGATGCTCCGAGCCTTCCGCGAAGGACTGCTGCCGGCCGCTGAGGCTTTCCGACCCGACCTGGTTCTGGTCTCGGCCGGATTCGACCCCCGCGAGGGAGACCTCATCGGAGGCCTGCGCGTGACCGACCCCTGCTTCACCGAAATGACCCGGATCGTGCAGGGGATCGCCGCCGCCCACGCCGGCGGCCGGATCGTCTCGGTCCTGGAGGGGGGCTACACCCTGGCCGGCCTGGCCAGCGCCGCCTCCGCCCACGTCGCGCAACTGCTCGAGGTCCCGCCCGCCCGGAAGTAAAGCATACTTGACATGACCGGCGGCCGGTGTCATCTTCGCCGCATGTCCGACAAGCCCGGTCTGATCGTCCGACTCAAGCACCATCGGCTCCTGGCCGACGGCATGACCCAGCAGCAGCTCGCCGAACGGGTCGGGGTGACCCGCCAGACCATCATCTCCATCGAGCGGGGCCGCTACCGCCCCTCGGTCGAGCTGGCCCTGCGGCTGGCCCGCGTCTTCGGGGTGCCGGTCGAGAAACTCTTCGAACTCAGCGACAAGGAACGGACATGAGCCCGCAGCGGGGTCTCCGTCTCTTCAGGGAATGGCTCGGACGGGCGCCGGTCACCGGGGTGCTGATGGTACTGCTGGTCATGGCCGGGATCTCCCTGCAGGAAGCCTGGCCCCCCGCCATCCTGCTCCTCGCCATCGGGGCCTTCCTCCCCGGCCTGCTGCGCGAGGTGGGCCTGGCGAGGGGAGACGAGTTCCAGGTCGAGGTCGCCCGCCGTTCCGGCCAGTGGGCCTACCTGCTGGGCGGATCGACCCTGGTGCTGATGACCCTGCTGCGCCCCTGGGAGCGCATCCCCGACCCGGAGCTGGCCGGGGTCTTCGTCCTCCGGATCACCCTGCTGGTGATGATCCTGACCTACTTCCTGGTCTCCCTGGTCGGCTATTGGGGAATACGCCGGGCCGTCTCGCGCCTCCTGCTGGTCTTCGGCGGGTTCTGGCTGCTCTTCGTGGTCCTGAGCCACCTCACCGAGCCGGTGGCCCTGCTCATGGAGTCGGTGGTGGCGGTCCCCCTGCTGGTGCTGGCCTGGCTCTGCCGGCGCTACCCCCGGACCAGCGGCGGCATCCTGACCGTCATCGGCCTGGTCATGTTCTGGTCCTTCGGCATCTGGAGGGCCTTCACCGACCGCCCCGACGCCTTCTTCGTCCTGGTCACCCTGGTCCTGCCGGTGTTCGTCGCCGGGCTCCTGCTGCTGGTCGGACAATCTGAGGAAACCGAGGGTCCCGAGACCACGACACCCGAACCGGTCTGAGGATGGTGGTGGATTCGGACTTCTGGTCTCTTTGGAGGTGCGCTAAGATAGAAGTGCCAACGCTGACGATTTCTCCCACCGACGGTTTGAAGGAATGAGCGTATCCGAGGCATCGCAGGTCTGACTTCACTCGGTCTGCGTGGCTC
>CAYUVJ010000186.1:0-5364 GCA_964447955.1 uncultured Gemmatimonadota bacterium | reverse complement strand
GGGATCATGGAGCACATCGAGGAAGCCGGCATCCATTCCGGGGACTCCTCCTGCGTGCTCCCCTCCTTCCGCCTCTCCGCCGAGGTGCTCGAGACCATCCGGACCTATTCGGTCCGGCTGACGCGGGCCCTGCAGGTCAAGGGGCTCATTAACATCCAGTACGCGGTGCAGGAGGGGCGGGTCTACGTGCTGGAGGTCAACCCGCGGGCCAGCCGCACGGTCCCCTTCGTGAGCAAAGCCACCGGGGTGCCCTGGGCCAAGGTCGGGGCCCGGGTGATGGCCGGCCGGACCCTGCGGGAGATGGGCATCACCGCCGAGGTGATCCCCACGGAGTACTTCGTCAAGGCGGTGGTCTTCCCCTTTCCCAAGTTCCCCGGTACCGACACCGTTCTGGGGCCCGAGATGCGCAGCACCGGCGAGGTCATGGGTTCGGCTCCGGTCCTGGGACAGGCGATCGCCAAGGCCTTCGCCGCCGCCGGGACCCACCTGCCGGTCTCCGGCACCGTCTTCATCTCGGTCTCCGATCCCGACAAGCCGGGGGCCCTGATGACCGCCCGCCGGCTTCAGGAACTCGGCTTCAAGATCCTGGCCACCGCCGGTACGGCCGACTTCCTCACGGCCGGCGGCGTGGAGGCCGAGACGGTCCACAAGGTGGCCGACGGTCCCCGTCCCCACGTGGTCGACCGCATCAAGAACGGGGAGATCGACCTGGTCATCAACACCCCCCTGGGCCGGGACCCCTATCGGGACGACAAGACCATCCGGACCGAGGCGGTGGCCCGCCAGGTCCCCTGCATCACCACGCTGGAAGGCGCCGCCGCGGCGGTGGATGGTATCCGGGCCTTGCGCGAAGGCGCCTTGCAGGTCAAGAGTCTGCAGGAATACCATGCGAACCGGAGATCGTGAGCGCACCTCAACCGACAGAGACCGGACCGGACGGTCCCGCCCTGGCCCCGCCGCCCGGTGAGGAGCGTCTCGACCTGCGCGATGGCCTGCTGGTCGAGGGGGGCGCCCCCGAGGCCGACAACCACGAACGCAGCGAGTTCCTGCAGCGGATCTACCTCTTCATCCGGATGCGCTGGTACGGCATCGTGGCCCTGCTGCTCACCCTGATAGTGGTCACCCGGCTGGGCGGGTTCGAATACAGCGAGGTACCGCCGGTCATCGTGCTCATCGCGATGGCCATGTACAACGTCCTCTTCGAGATCGACTTCCACTATCGGGAGCGGCATGACCTGGGAGTGGCGGGCTTCACCGGGGTCTATCGAACGGCCATTGTCCAGATCGACCTCGACCTGATCGCCCTGACCGCGCTCATCCACTTCACCGGCGGGATCGACAGCCCCTTCGTGCTCTTCTACATCTTCCACACCATCACCGCCTCCTACCTGCTCAGCCGGGCGGAGACCTTCAAGGAGGCCACGCTGGCGGTCGGGCTGTTCGCCACCATGTGCTACCTGGAGTACCTGCCGGTCCACATCGCAGCCCTCGACTGGGAGTTGCTGGCGCATGTGAGCCTCTACGACGTCGGCGAACGCCTGAACGTCGCCCGGGTCCTGATGAACTACGAGAACCCGCGGTACATCATGGCCTTCAACGTGGCCCTGGCGGCCATCCTCTACGTCTCGGCGGCCATCGGGACCCATCTGGCCCAGCGCTACCGCCGCTCCGAGGAACGCAGCCGCGAGCAGGCCATCACCGACGGTTTGACCGGCCTCTTCAACTACCGGCACTTCTCCGAACAGCTCGAGGTGGAGTTCGAACGGGCCCGGCGCTACCGGCACAAGCTGGCCCTGATCATGATCGACATGGACGGGCTCAAGGCCTTCAACGACGTGAACGGGCACCTGCTGGGGAGCCAGGCGCTCAAGGAGATCGCCGATATCCTCAAGGGCTCCACCCGGGCCATCGACGTGGTGTCCAAGTACGGCGGCGACGAGTTCGCCATAGTGCTGCCCGAGACCGACAAGCAGGGCGCCTCGTTCATCGCCGAGCGGATCCGCCGCCGGGTCCGGGAGCATCGGTTCATGCTGGCCGACCGTAAGCGCACCGGTATCCTCTCGATCTCGGGTGGGGTGAGCATCTTCCCGGACGACGCCACCGCCCTGCGGGAACTGGTGGATGTGTCCGACAACTGCCTTTACGAGGCCAAGCAGGCCGGCCGCAACCGGATCAAGGTGGCCAACGCTGAAGGCTTCATGGGCGGCGAGACCGACGGGATGGGACGGGATGGGGCCGCCGTCGGGGCGATGGACCTGCGGCCGCCTGCCTGAGGATCCCGGACCAGTTCGTGGAACGCCCTTCCCGGTGAATCGTTATACTTCTGGACCTATGAGATCCTCTCTGCCCATAGATCGTCCCGGAGCGCCCGGCTCCCCGGTGAACCTCGCCGTCCTCACGGTACTGCTGACGGTCGTGGTGGCGACCGCCGGTCCGACCCGGGCCCAGGAAGACCCGGCGGCCCAGGAACTGGCCGCCGTAATCGAGGAGGGCCGCCAGGCGCTGGTGCTCCCCCGTTTCGACCAGGCCGAGGCGGCCTTTCGGAGAGCCTCGCGCCTGGCTCCCGACGATCCCGCCCCCCGAGTCTGGCTGGCCCGCACCTGGTTCATGCAGCGGGGGGGCGACCTGGACCAGGCGCTGGCCGAGCTCGACCGGGCCCTCCAGCGTGCCCCCGAGGACAAGGCCGCCCGCTACTGGAAAGGCCGGGTCCTCCAGCGGCAGGGGGGGCGGCGCCAGCTCGACCAGGCCCGGGAGCTCTACGCGCGACTGGTGGACGAAGACCCGCTCTACGAGGACGCCATCTGGCGCCTTCAGCAGGTCCATGTCGACCGGGGGACCCTGGGCGAGTACGTGACCGAGCGGGAACGGGCCGCCGAGGCCGACCCCTCCGACGAGGTCAAGACCTATCGCTATGCCGAGGCCCTGCGTCAGAACGGCGAGCTGGGGAGGGCCGAAGCCCTGCTGCGGGCCCTGCGGGAGAACCGTCGCGACTTCGCCCCCGACCGGGTGCACTACAGCCTGGCCATCTGCCTCTACGACCAGGAGCGCTGGGACGAGGGGACCGAGGAGTACCTGCAGGCCCTGCGCCTGCTGCGGGACGAGGCCACCGCCCGAGCGATGTGGGAAGACGCCTACCTGATCGCCAACCTCGAGGAAGCCCGCCGTTTCCGGGCCGCCCGTGCCGTCGAGGAATACCGTGACTTCCTGCTCGGGTTCTGGAAGAAGCGCGACCCCACCAAGACCACCCTCGACAACGAACGGATCGGCGTCCATTACCAGCGGCTGGCCACCGCCTGGAAGAGCTACCGGCTGGGCAGCTCCCGGACCGCCTTCAACGACCCGGACGAGGAGGGGCGCCTGAACCTGCCCCCCACCTACGACATCGACGCCCCCTTCAACGACATGGGACTCATCTACCTGCGCTGGGGGGAAGCGGACGATTTCGAGACCTTCATGGAGGAGGGGGTCCCGGAGAACATGTCGTGGAAGTACGATGCCAACGCGCTCCACGAGGAGATGATCTTCCACTTCGAGCAGAGCGCCTTCGGGGGGGGCTGGCGCTTCATCCCCATGCCGCGGCCGGGGGCCTATGCCCTCTCCCGGACCTCGCTCAACGCCCATTTCGGCGCCCTGCAGTACGGGCCCGACCCGCAGGCGGAGGCCATGCTGCGGGACCAGGCCAACCGGGACCTGCGGGAGGGGCTGACCCGGGACGGATACCTGCCGGAGATCACCGAGGAACCGCTCACCGTCTACACCGATTTCGCCGTGTTCAACGCCACCGCGGGTCTCAGCCGGCTCGAGGTCTACTGGGGGATCCCGCTGCTGGAGGCCATGAGCATGGCCGTGGTGGAGAACGAGGAGATGCGTTTCCAGATCAGCATCTCCCTCTTCACCGCCGACTATAAAGAGGTCTATCGCAACTAGCGGGTCCAGGTGTTGCCCATCACCCGGGAGACCCCGGCCGGTGCCATGAGTGTCGACCAGGAGGTCATCGTAGTGCCGCCGGGACGCTACAACCTGGCTCTGCAGATCCGGGAGGAAGTTGGCAACAAGCTCCAGATCCAGGAGGCCGGAGGGATCGACGTGCGGGCGTTCCCGGCCGGTGAACTGGCCCTCAGCGACATCCAGATCGCCCTCGATATCCGTGAGGGAGAGCGCCCCCCCTTCATCAAGCCGGGTTATACGGTGCGGCCGCTCCCCACCCGGATCTACGCCCGCGGGCAGCTGGCCCATATCTATTTCGTCGCTTACAACCTGGCCAAGGACGAATTCGGGGCGACCCGCTACAAGACCTCCTACCGCATCGACCCGGCCGGGGCGGAGCGGGGCAGCATGGGGCAGATCAGTATCCGGGGGTTGCTGGGCCAGCGGCAGAGCACCGGGGGCTACGCCTTCGAGGGGGACGAGGAGTCGGGCATCCTGAACGACGTACACAAGGTACTGGCCATCGATGTGGGCAGCAGCAATCTGAGCACGTATCGGTTGCGGGTCCGGGTCGATGACCTGGTCTCGGGGCAGTGGGCCGAGCGGGTGACGTTCTTCCGGGTCTCCGAACCGGCCGGCGGCGCTCCACCGCCGTCACCCTGACCCCTTATCTTCCGCTGGACCGGGAGGGACCATGCGACATCTGGGGACCATCGTCTTCGGACTCTTCTTCCTGCTCATCCTGGCCGGGCTGGGCTTCCTCTTCTTCGGCGGGACCGACCAGGGGGTCATAGAGACCCGCTACGGCACCATCGTGCTGGAGTTCTGGGAGAAGGACATGCCGGTCACAGCGGGCAACTGGAAGAAGCTGGCCCGTGAGGGGTTCTACGACGGCATCCGGTTCCACCGTGCCATCCCGGGGATGTTCCTGCAGGGGGGGGACCCGCTCAGCAAGAACGACGACCCGGAGGACGACGGGGCGGGGGGGCCGGGCTACACCATCCCGTTCGAACGGAGTGATCACCCACATGTGCGCGGGACCGTGTCGATGGCCCGGCTGGACAACCCCAACACCGCCGGCAGTCAGTTCTTCGTTTGCCTGACCGCCGTGCCCTGGCTCGACCGCCAGTACGCCGCCTTCGCCCGGGTGGTCGAGGGGATGGACGTGGTCGACGTCATCGTGGCCCAGCCCAAGCGGGACCCCGAACATCCGCGCGACCCGGTCCGGATGGACCGGGTCTACGTGCGGACCGTCTACCGCCTGCCCCTGATCGGGGAGTTCTTCTTCTGAAAAAAGCCCTCCGGGAAGACCCGGAGGGCTTGGTCGTCACTTCGTCTCGTTGGTGACCAGTCGCTCCTTCAGCCATGCGGCGCCATCCGCTTGCTGGGCCGCCGCCCGGATGTCCCGCATCCGGGCCTGGACCAGGAAGTAGTCCA
>CAYUVJ010000185.1:0-5394 GCA_964447955.1 uncultured Gemmatimonadota bacterium | reverse complement strand
AGCGACCAGGGCACCCTGCTCCTGCTCATGGAGAGCGCCTAGGGGATCTGGGGCTTCATCATCATGCTGCTGATGCTGATGGCCGGCCTCATCATCGTGAACACCATGCTCATGTCGGTGATGGAACGGACCGCCGAGTTCGGCATGCTGGGCGCCCTGGGGATGCGGCGCCGGGAGATCGTGGCCCTGATCCTGACCGAAGGGGCTGTCATCGGACTGATCGGAGCCCTCATCGGGGTGGCCATCGGGGGGGGGATCGCCCTGGTGCTCGAGCAGACCGGGATGGACTTCAGCGCCGCCATGGGCGAGTTCCAGTTCCCCATGCAGGGCATCGTCTATCCCGACCTGACCCTCGCCCACCCCCTCATCGGCATCGCCATCGGGGTGGCCACCACCGTACTGGCCGCCCTCTATCCCGCCTGGCGGGCGGTGCGCCTGCAGATCGCGGAGGCCTTGAGGACATGAACCGGACGATCCTGCTCGCCCTCACCCTGCTCCTGGCGCCGCCCCGGCCGGCCACCGCCCAGGTCGAGCCCCCCGACCCGACGGTGATCCTCGACCGCATCGACGCCAACATGACCTTCCGGACGGCCCGGATGACCGCCCGCATGACCATCACCTACCGGGAAGGGGACGAGCGCACCCTCGAGTTCGAATCGTGGGCCGAGGGGCACGAACGCTCCTTCCTGGAATTCACCTCCCCGGCCCGCGACGCCGGCAGCCGCTTCCTCCGCATGGAGGACGCCATGTGGATCTACCTGCCCCGGGTGGGCAAGAGCGTGCGGATCCAGGGACACATGCTGCGCCAGGGGCTGATGGGGAGCGACTTCTCCTACGGGGACGCCTCGGAGAACCCCAGCATGAAGGACGACTACGAGGCGGAGATCGAGGGTCGGGAGACCTTCCAGGAGCGTCCGGTCTGGGTGCTGAAGCTGACCGCCCGGCGGGACGACCTTTCCTATCCCACCCGACGGGTGTGGGTGGACGCCGAGCGCTGGGTCCCCCTCCAGGAGGAGCGCTACGCGCGGAGCGGCAAACTGCTCAAGCGGGCCACCATGGAGGACGTGCGGCAGGTGGAGGGACGCTGGTACCCATTCCGCGTCCGGCTCGACAACCTGCTCCAGGCCGACACCTTCACCGTACTCCAGGTCGTCGAGTACCAGCCCGGGGTGACGATCCCGGAGAGCACCTTCACCTTGCGGCACCTGGAGGGGGGCCGGTGAGGACCCCCATCTTGTTCCCGGTCCTCATGCTCCTCCCGCTCTTCCCGCAGCCGGCCGGCGCCCAGGAGGGGCCCCGGCTCTCCGGTTACCTGGAGCACCAGTACTCGGTCAGCCGCACCGACGCCGGCTGGAGCCAGCTTGACTACGACCGCTTCCGGGTCAATGTGGACGCTGGGGCCGGCCGCGGCACGAGGGTCTCGGCCGCCGTCATCTGGCAGCTCTACCGCGGCAACACCAGTGTCCGCCTGCGTGACCTGCTCCCCGCCGCCTACCAGGCCCTGGCCCCGACCACATCGCTGGTCATCGAGGACCGGCACTACCTCAACCACCTCTACGCCAACCTGCAGGCCGGCCGGTTCGACCTGACGGTCGGCAAGCAGTACCTGGCCTGGGGACGGGCCATGGCCTTCAATCCCACCGAACTCTTCCGGCCCAAGAACCTGCTCGAGCCCGGCTACGAACGGGAAGGGGTCGAGGCCCTCGCCCTGCGCTTCACCACCGGACCGCTCGGGGACGTGCAGGCGGTGCTGGTCCCCGACGGCAGTTTCGAGACCAGCGCCAAGGTCGTCCGCACCCGCCAGCACCTGGCCGGGTTCGACCTCTCGGCCCTGGTGGCCGAACTCCACGAGGGGAGCGGCCTCAGTTTCCTGGGGACCCCGGCCGGGCCCCGCTCCCGGCGGGTCACGGTGGGGGGCGACCTCTCGGGCGAGATCCTCGGCCTGGGGGTCTGGCTGGAGGGGACCTGGTCGACCCATGAGGGGGACAAGTGGGTGGAGGCCACCCTGGGGGGCAACTGGACCCTGCCCACCGGCACCCTGGTGGTCCTCGAGGGCTATTACGACGGCCGGGCAAAGTGGAACGACCCCTACCCCCTCCTCGACTGGCTGGGCCGGCTGGCCGGCGGACGCCGCACCCTGGGCAGGGGGATGGTCTTCGGGATGCTCAGCCACCCCGGGGACCTCTGGACCTTCGGCCTGGCCGGGGTCGGCAACACCGGCGACCGCAGTGTGGTGCTGATCCCCAACCTGGGCTACGCCTTCGCCCAGGACGTCGATCTGACGGCCAGTGTCTATCTCCCGATCGGCCAGGACGGCACCGAGTTCGGCACCTCCGGCGCCGGCGGGTTCCTGCGGGCCCGGGTCTACTTCTGATGGCCGCCGGGATGGTGGTGACCGACCTGGACCGGACCCTGCTGCGTCCGGACCGGGATTTCAACGACGTCGACCTGACGGCGCTGGAGGAGGCCGCGGAGAGGGACCTGCTGCGGGTCATCGCCACCGGCCGCTCGCTCTTCTCCTACCGCCGCAGCGTCCAGCGGGACCTGCCCCTCGACTTCATCGTCTTCTCGACCGGGGCCGGGGTGCTGGAGGTGCACAGCGGGGAGCTGGTCCGGGTCGTCAACCTGGACGCGGAACGCACCCGGCAGGCCGCCCGGTTCCTGCACACCCTCGACATCGATTTCGCGGTCCACGATCCCCTGCCCGACAACCACCGCTTCGGTTACCACCCGCCGAACGGGAGCCACCCCGACCACCTCCAGCGGATCGAGAACTACCGCGGCCACTGCGAGCCGCTGCCCGACGACCCCGGAACCCTCGGGGAGTCCTCCCAGCTCCTGGCGGTGTTGGAACCCGACCATGGGGAGGAACTGCTCCCCCGGATCCGCGAAGCCCTGGGTGAGGGATTCAACGTGGTCCGGACCACCTCCCCCCTCGACCACCGGACCATGTGGATCGAGGTCTTCCCGGCCGAGGTCTCCAAGAGTCAGGGCCTGGCCTGGCTGGCCACCCGGGAAGGCCTGGGCCCCGAGCAGGTCATGGTGGTGGGCAACGACTGGAACGACCTCGACATGCTGGAGTGGGCCGGTGCCCCCTACGTGGTGGCCAACGCCCCGCCGGCATTGCGGGAGCGCTTCCCGACGGTGGCCTCCTGTGAGGAAGGGGGGGTGGCCGAGGCCATCGCCGACTGGACCGGCCGGCGGGCCTGACGCCCGTCGGCCGGGTCGTGTCCTTCCCGGTCACCGGTCGAAGCGGACCCGCCACTTGCTCACCCCGGGGATGTACCCCCGGTCGGCACAGGCCGAGTAGAAGAAGCCCTCCCGATCCACGTGGCGGAGGTAACCCCGGCCGACCCAGTCCCAGGCGAACCGCCTGAGGAACCGCCCCTCGGCGTCGAAGAGGTCGAGCCAGGTGAGGAAGGCCTGCTCGATGTCGTTCTCCCGCCAGTCCTCCCCGTAGTCCATGATGAAGGCCACGAAACCGCCCTCGGGGAGCGGGAAGACGCCGGCCAGGGTACTGCGGGTCTTGGCCGTCCCCATCCGCTCCACCCGGCCCTCCAGGTCCCGGAAATCGGTCTCCACGAACTCCGGCGGGGGGAAATCCTCCGCCTGCCGTTCCACCACCCGCTCCAGCTCTGTCCCCCGGCGGAACTCGATGCGGTAGGGCCAGGAGAGGAAGAGGACCTGCCCGCCGTCGGGGCGCATGGTCAGCCCGGCCCCGGCATGCCAGGGGCGACCGTCGTAGGCCCGGTCCAGCAGGCGGGGCCGCTCTCCGAACCCGCCGGTCCGTCGTCCCTCCCGGTCCACGGTGACCACCAGCTGTTCGGGATGCTCGTCACTGCGCAGCATGAGCAGTACCTCGTCCCCGTGGAAGCCCATGGCGTCGGACGGGATGCCGTCGATCCGGAAGCTCCCGGTGAAGACCCCGTCCGGGGAGAAGAGGGAAACCCTCAGGTTCGTCCATTCCAGGACGTGCAGCCGGCCTCGATCGCCCACCTCGATCACCCGGGGACGGGCCAGATCGCCGGGGCCGGCCCCGCTGCGTCCGGTGGAGCGGACCAGCTTCCCGTCCCGGTCGAAGACGGCCACCCGGTCCTCCCGGGAGTCGCAGGCATAGACGTTCCCGTAGCTGTCCGTGGTGATGTCCTGGATGAAGCTGAAGACCTCCTCATCCCTCCCCCCGGCGCCACCCACCGACCAGACCCGTTCGACCTCCGGCTCCCCGGTCGGCCCTCCCCAGAGTCCCTCCTGGGGATTCAGGACGTGGACGACCCCCTCCCGCGTCTCGATGGAACCCGGCCAGGGACGCTGAGGAGACGAGGACATCCCACCCTTCCCTGGAGTGAAGAGGAAGCCGGACAGGAGACAGCCGATCAGCAGGATGGTCAGGCGCATGGATCGGTCAGAGTGGTTTCAGGTGAACCCCGTGGTCGGCACGGATGTTAGACTGAACAGTGTCACCATGACCAGCGTGGGAGCTTCGTCATGAAGGATCATCGCCGGCCCCTTTCTCTCCTGATCCCACTGCTCACGGTCCTGACCCTGCTCGGCTGCGGCCGAGGGGATCCGGACGGGCACCGATTCGTCGAGTCGGTCGTCGACGGGGTGGCGGTGGCCGAGACCTCCGGAGGGCCTCGGTACGACGGTCCGCTGTTCCGGTTCGAGCCTCTGCTGACACTGGAAGAGGACCCGGCCGAGCCGGAGAGTCTGCTCTTCCAACCCCGGTCCATCGATCTGGGTCCGGACGGCCGCTACTACGTGGCCGACGGCGGCAACGGCCGGATCGCCGTATACGACGCCGAAGGGCAGTTCGTCCACTCCTTCGGCCGCAGGGGTGAAGGACCCGGGGAGTTCCGCTACATGGAGGTCCAGGGGTTCCGCGGCGACACGCTCAGCGTCTTCGATTTCTCCCTGCAGCGCACCACCTGGTACCGGATGGACGGAACCCTGCTGGAGGTCTTCGGCTCGCCCATCGGCGGTTACGCCATGTGGCTCGAACGCACACCGACCGGGGTCTTCCTGCAGGGAGGGGTCCGCAGCGAACTTGAGGGCACGACCGGCTACACCGAGCGCCGGGTGGTGCTCGCCACGGCGGGGCGGGACACCCTGGCCGTCCTGCGGACCCGGCTGGTCGCCGAATCCTACCGGAAGACCATGGCGGCCCCACAGGGAGGTGTCCTGACGATGGCCCGTCCCCTCACCTTCAGCGGTTCACCGACCGTCCAGTACGTGGCGGGGAGGGGCGTCCTGCTGACCGACGGCGACCGTCCCGAACTGACCTGGTACGACCTGGACGGACGGGAAGAGCTCCGCATCCGGGTCGATCTGCCCCGCCGGGCGGTCACCGCCGCCATGCGGGATGAGATCGTCGCCCGCGAGCAGGCCGAGGCCGAG
>CAYUVJ010000184.1:0-5395 GCA_964447955.1 uncultured Gemmatimonadota bacterium | reverse complement strand
CTGATGGAGAAGCCCGACGTCGACGCCATCGAGGGGCTCAGCCCGGCCATCTCCATCGAACAGCGCACCGCCGGCCGCAACCCGCGCAGCACGGTGGGGACGGTCACCGAGATCCACGACTACCTGCGCCTGCTCTACGCCCGCATCGGGAAGGTCCACTGCTGGCAGTGCGGCCGTCCCATCCAGGCCCAGTCGGCCCAGCAGATCGTCGAGCGGGTCTCCTCCCTGCCCGAGGGGGAACGCATCCAGGTACTGGCCCCGCTGGTACGGGGCCGAAAGGGGGAGTACCAGGAACTCTTCCGCCAGGTCCAGGCCGACGGGTTCGTGCGGGTCCGGGTGGACGGGGAGGTCACCGCGGTCGACCCCGAGCTCCGGCTGGACAAGCAGAAGAAGCACACCATCGAGGTGGTGGTGGACCGGGCGGTGGTCTCCCCCTCGTCCCGCAGCCGGCTCTCCGACTCGATCGAGACTGCCCTGGGGCTGAGCGAGGGACTGGTCACCATCCTGCGTCAGGACGGTTCCGAAGAGGTCTTCTCGGAGCACTTCGCCTGCGTCCACTGCGGGCTGAGCGTCCCGACCCTGGAGCCCCGCAGCTTCTCCTTCAACAGCCCCTACGGCGCCTGTCCCGAGTGCGACGGGCTGGGCACCCAGTTCTATTTCGACCCCGAGCTGATCGTCCCCGACCCCTCGAAGAGCCTCACCGAGGAGGCCATCGTCGCCCTCGGCAACCTGGGCAACTACCGCCAGGAGCACGCCCTCCAGGCCGCCCGGGCCCTGCGGGTCCCGGTGACCAAGCCCTGGCGGGAGCTCACCGACACTCAGCGGGACCTCCTGCTGATGGGCTCGGACAAGCCGATCGAGTTCCGCTGGGAGGGGAGGAAGGGGGCCTGGACCTACGAGGGGAAGTGGCGGGGGGTCATCCCCGAACTGGACCGCCTCTACCGCCAGACCACCAGTCCCCGCCGGCGCGAGGCCTACGAGCAGTTCATGAACAAGATCGACTGCCCGGCCTGCGGCGGGGGGCGGCTGAGGCCCGAGAGCCGGGCGGTCAAGGTGGGCGGGCTGGGCATCCACGAGGTAGAGCGGCTGGCGGTGGGAGACGCCCGGGACTTCTTCGAGGGCCTGGACATCGATGAGCAGGACGGCACCATCGCCCGGCCGATCCTCAAGGAGGTGCGCGAGCGGCTCGGTTTCCTGGTGGACGTGGGGCTCGACTACCTGACCCTCGACCGCCAGGCCGGCACTCTCAGCGGCGGGGAGGCCCAGCGCATCCGTCTGGCCACCCAGATCGGCTCCCAGTTGGTCGGGGTGCTCTACATCCTGGATGAGCCCTCGATCGGTCTGCACCAGCGGGACAACCGCCGCCTGCTGGGCACCCTGGAGCGGCTGCGCGACCTGGGCAACACCGTGCTTGTGGTCGAGCACGACCGGGAGACCATCGAGCGGGCCGACTACATCGTCGACCTGGGACCCAAGGCCGGACGGTTCGGGGGGGAGGTGGTGGCCACCGGGACCCCGGCCCAGGTCCGGCGGGTCAAGAAGAGCCTGACCGGCCAGTACCTGGCCGGCACCCTGGAGATCCCCCTGCCGGAGCGGCGACGCCCCGGCAACGGAGGGGTCCTGCAGGTCCGGGGGGCCCGGGGCAACAACCTGAAGGACCTGGACGTCGACCTCCCGCTCGGGAAGTTCATCTGCGTGACCGGGGTCTCCGGCTCGGGCAAGAGCTCGCTGGTGACCGAGACCCTCTGGCCGGCCCT
This sequence comes from uncultured Gemmatimonadota bacterium, assembly GCA_964447955.1. Taxonomy (GTDB): domain Bacteria; phylum Blakebacterota; class Blakebacteria; order Blakebacterales; family CAYUVJ01; genus CAYUVJ01. Next base: position 3,638 of record CAYUVJ010000184.1, on the reverse strand, counting down.
CTCCCGCCAGCTGCACGGGGCCCATGCCCATCCGCTCCCCCTCTCCGGGCTGGAGGGCATCGAACACCTCGACAAGGTCATCGACATCGACCAGAGTCCCATCGGCCGTACGCCCCGCAGCAACCCGGCCACCTACACCGGAGTCTTCACCCCCATCCGGGAACTCTTCGCCAGTCTGCCGGAGGCCCAGGTGCGGGGCTACGACAAGGGGCGTTTCTCCTTCAACACCAAGGGGGGGCGCTGTGAGGGGTGCGAGGGGGACGGCATCAAGAAGATCGAGATGCACTTCCTGCCCGACCTCTACGTGACCTGCGAGCAGTGCCGGGGCAAGCGCTACAACCGGGAGACCCTGGAGGTCCGCTACAAGGGGAAGTCGATCGCCGACGTGCTGGACATGACCATCAACGAGGCGGTCGAGTTCTTCAGCGTGCACACCTCGATCGCCCGCGTCCTGCAGACCCTGCAGGACGTGGGACTGGGCTATATCCACCTGGGCCAGCAGGCGCCCACCCTCTCGGGGGGCGAGGCCCAGCGGGTCAAGCTCTCCCGGGAACTGGCCCGGGTCTCCACCGGATCCACCCTCTACATCCTGGACGAGCCGACCACCGGACTGCACTTCGCCGACATCCGGATGCTGCTGGACGTGCTCGACGCCCTGGTGGAGAAGGGGAACACCGTGGTGGTCATCGAGCACAACCTGGACGTGGTCAAGGTGGCCGACCACATCATCGACCTGGGCCCCGAGGGGGGGGATGCGGGGGGCTACCTGGTCGCCGCCGGCACCCCCGAAGAGGTGGCCCGGGTGAAGGACTCCCACACCGGCCGGTTCCTGAAGGACCTGCTGGGCCATCGTTAAACCGGCCGTCACCACGAAACCGCTCCTCCCGAAGGTCGTATCAGACATTGAGACCGTGCTCGAAGTGGTCCCCCGCTGCTGCCCCAGACCGACCGCACCCGACCCCTGCGGATCGTGGTCGGTGAGGGTTCGGTGGTCCACGGCGATGTGATCAACCGGCAGGATTACTTCCCGGTCGAGGTCCATCTCGCCAGGGGGGCCCGGGTCGAGGGGGAGATCCGAGGCGCCGAGGTGATCTGTCCTCAATAGCACGCCCCGCCGGTTTGTAGTAAGACTATCCACACAGACATCCGCCGGATCGCCGCCCCTGGGGTGACGGTCCGGAGCATCGTGACCCCGTCCCTGGAGGCCTCCCCATGCGTCGTGCCCTCCGTCGTATCCCTGTCGCCCTGCTGCTCGTGCTGGTGGTCGCCGTCGCGGCCTCGGCCCAGGAGCAGAAGGTCCTGACCCTGGACGACTACCCCCAGTGGAGTCGCGTCCGCGACGCCGGGCTCTCCCCCGACGGGGCCTGGATGAGCTACAGCTACCAGCCCAACGAGGGGGACGGCACCCTCTATGTGAAGCTGCTGGACGGCGACACGGTTCACGAGATCGAGCGGGGGACCGGAGTGGCCTTCTCCCCCGACTCGCGCTGGGCGGCCTGGTTCGTGGATCCCCCGCGGCAGGAAGGGCGGGGCGCTACGGCCAGGCCCACCGGAGGCCGGGGGGCCGGCGGGGCCGGGGGCGGGGCGGTTCGCAAGCTGGAACTGATGGACCTGCGCACGGGCGAGAAGTGGACGCAGGAGAACGCCGCCCGCTTCACCTTCTCCGAGGACGGCCGCTGGCTGGCGATCAAACTCAACCGGGGCGGCAACGAGGTGGAACACGCCGGGACCGACCTGGCCCTGCGTGACCTGCAGCGGGGTATCGTACAGAACATCGGCAACGTGGACGCCTTCGCCTTCAACGAGAGCGGGAAGCTGCTGGCCTGGACGGTGGACGCGGCCAACCGGGCCGGCAACGGGGTCTACCTGATGGACCTGAAAGCGGGGACCCTGCGGGCCCTCGACACCGCCGCGCTGACCTACACCGGGCTGACCTGGGACGAAGAGGGAGGTGCCCTGGCCGTACTGCGGGGCGAGACCCCCGAGAAGAAGGTCCAGCGGGCCAATGTCCTGCTGGCCTGGACCGACCTGGTAGGACGCCGCGAGAAGGCGATGGTCTACGACCCGGCGGCCGACGCCGGCTTCCCCGAGGGGATGGTCCTGAGCGAGTTCTCCGGCCCGAACTGGAACAAGGACCGCTCCATGATCTTCCTGGGGGTCAAGGAACAGGCCGAGGAGGTGGAGGAGAGCGAGGATGCCCGGGCGAACGTGGACGTCTGGCACTGGAAGGACGAACAGGTCCAGTCGGTGCAGATGCGGCAGGCCGCCCGGGAGCGCCGGTCGACCTATACGGCGGTCTACCACGTGGCGGAGGGTCGCTTCTTGGTGGTGGCCGACGAGGAGATGTCCTCGGTCCAGACCTCCGACGAGGGATTCTGGGGGATCGGGCGGCTGGACGCCCCCTACCGGGGGGAGATCGCCTGGGGAGGCGGCAAGGCCGACTACTACCGGGTCGACCTGCGCACCGGCGAGCGGACCCTGATCGTGGAGGGACTGAGCCGGGCGATGGGGACCTCCCCCGACGGGAAGTGGTACCTCTACCTGAAGGACGAAAAGGTCTGGCTGGTCGATCTGGCCACGTTGGCCGTGACCGACCTTAGCGCCATGGCCGGGGTGGACTTCGTGAACCGGCAGGACGATCACCCCTACGAGCTGCCGGCCTACGGGGTGGCCGGCTGGTCGAAGGACGGGCGCTCGGTCTTCCTGCAGCACCGGCTGGACATCTGGTCCCTGCCGCTGGGACGGGGCCAGACCCGGAACTTCACCGCCGGGGTGGGGGAGCGGGACGGCATCCGCTTCCGCTTCGTGCGGCTCGACCGCCAGGAGCGCACCATCGACACCTCCCAGCCTATCCTGCTCTCGGCCTCCGGCGACAAGTCCAAGTGGTCGGGCTACTGGCAGCTGCGAGCCGGGCGGGAGCCCACCTCGCTGATCTGGCAGGACTGCAGCATCGGTTCGCTGCAGAAGGCCGATGACACCGACCGGGTCATCCTGACCATGGAGAAGTTCGAGCAGTTCCCCGACTATTGGGTGACCGACCTGACCTTCCAGGACCCGGTCCAGGTCACCGACGCCAATCCCCAGCAGGCCGAGTACGCCTGGGGCCGCCGCATCCTGGTTAACTTCACCAACAGCCGGGGGGTCGAACTGCAGGCCACCCTGGCCCTGCCGGCCGGCTACGTCGAGGGGCGCCGCTACCCGATGCTGGTCTACTTCTACGAACTGATGAGCGACCAGCACCACCGCTACTCGATGCCGACCTACGACGACCGGCCCCACATGAGCACCTACGCCAGCAACGGCTACCTGGTGCTGCAGCCCGACGTGGTCTACGAGATCGGCAAGCCGGGCTCCTCAGCGGTGGACTGCGTAGGCTCGGCGGTTCGGAAGGTCATCGAGCTGGGCTACGCCGACCCCGAGCACATCGGTCTGCAGGGGCACTCCTGGGGGGGCTACCAGTCCTCGTACATCGTGACCCAGACAGACATGTTCGCCTGTGTGGTCACCGGGGCCCCGCCGACCAACCTGATCAGCTTCTACAACACGCTCTACAAGAGCTCGGGGACGGTCCAGCAGGGGATCACCGAGGTGGGGCAGGTGCGGATGGGGACCACGCCGTTCGAGGATTTCGAACTTTT
>CAYUVJ010000183.1:0-5402 GCA_964447955.1 uncultured Gemmatimonadota bacterium | reverse complement strand
AACACAACGAGCAGAAAGGAGGAAAGGTAGTAGCCGCCCCGTCGGAGGATGCCCTCCGCGGCCGGGCTCCGCAAGATACTTCGGCCGCGCGAACCTAGCCGACCCAACAAAAGAAAAGCCTACCCAAGTGGGTAGGCTTCTCCTTTGCCAAACGACGTAGCGCGAAGCTTACTTCGCCATTTTCTCGCCCAGCATTTGGATGAGGTCGGCGGTGCGGGTGCTGTAGCCGGCTTCGTTGTCGTACCAGCCGACCGCCTTGATCATCTTCCCATCGATGACCATGGTCGCCAAGGCGTCGAAGATGACCGAGTGGGGGTTGCCCACGATGTCGGAAGAGACGATCGGCTCCTCCGTGTACTCCATGATCCCCTTGAGCGGACCTTCCGCAGCGGACTTGAAGGCAGCGTTCACACTCTCGACACTCGCCTCCTTGTTCACCCGGACGGTCAGGTCGGTGATCGATCCGTCGGGAACCGGCACCCGGATGGCCATACCGTCCAGTTTCCCGGCCAGATCGGGGAGGATAATGCCGACCGCCCGGGCCGCCCCGGTGGAGGTGGGGATGATGTTGGCGGCCGCGGTACGCGCCCGACGCAGGTCCTTGTGGGGCAGGTCGAGGATCGACTGGTCGTTGGTGTAGGCATGGATGGTCGTCATGAGACCGTGCTCGATCCCGAAGGTGTCGTTAAGCACTTTGGCCATCGGAGCCACACAGTTGGTGGTGCAGGAGGCGTTCGAGACGGTCTTGACCTCGTCGGTCAGGACCTCGTCGTTCACACCCAGGACCACCATGGCGTCCAGCGAGCCTCCCTTGGGGGGCACGGTCAGGATGACCTTCTTGGCCCCGGCTTCCAGGTGGAAGGCGACCTGCTCGGGCGAGGCGAAGATGCCGGTCGATTCGATCACGATATCGACCCCCAGGTCTTTCCAGGGCAGCGCCTTGGGATCGCGCTGGGCCAGGACCTGGATCTTCTTGCCATCCACGATGAACGCACCGTCGGTCAGTTCGACCTGACCGGCAAAGCGACCGTGGACGGAGTCGTACTTGAGAAGATGGGCAAGCGTGGTGGCGTCGGTGATGTCGTTGACCGCCACGATCTCGTAGTCCCCCCGCTGATGGGCCGCCCGAAAGACCAGTCGTCCGATCCTACCGAAACCGTTGATGCCGACACGGATGCTCATGTGGCTGGCTCCTCCCCCCGGCCCTCGGGCCGAAAACCATCATTTATGACTGTTAAAGACCAATCACATCCATCTACGCGCAGAAGCATGGAAGGCCTTCATCTCAAGTTAGAGCCCCCTCCAGAACAGGTCAAGGCGATGCGCGGGACAGGGTCAGGGCCGGCGCGGAGCCCCGGGGCGGCGCGGTGTGCGGGCCGCCGCCAGAGCGAGTATGCCGGCCGGGCCGGCCTCCTGGAGCGCGAGGCAGGCCTGATAGAGGGTCGCTCCGGTGGTGAGCACATCGTCGACCAGCAAGACCCTCCGCCCACCGACCCGGGACGCCTGCCGACCGGGGCCGAAGGCCCCCTGGACCCCCTTCGCCCGCTGCTGCCGATCGGCCCGTTTCGAGGCCGGGGTCGGTCGGACGCGGCGCAATGCGGCCGGGTAGACCTCCAGTTCGAGTCGCCGGGCCAGACGCCGGGCCAGGAGCACCGCCTGGTCGTAGCCCCGCTCCCGGCGCCGGACAGGGTGCAACGGTACCGGGACGACACAATCACCATAGGGGGCCAGACCGGCCGTCACGAGATGTCCGGCCAGCCCATCGGCGAGCAGGTCGAAGACCGCCGGCAGAGAATGGAACTTGGCTCCGGGTATCAGGCGCGTCAGGGGAAAGCGATACTCCCAGGCACAGAGCAGTGGGAAGCGGCCCAGCAGACCCGGGACCGGAACCTCCCGCCGACGCATGAGGGCTGCCCGGCAGGTCCCGCAGAGGTCCACCCGGGGGAGAGGCAGCAGGGTCGAGTTCGGGGCGGTTCTCCCGGAGGGCCGCTCCGGATCGCCCGGTGTTGTCCGGCTGGCCGGCAGCACCCGCCCGCAGGCCAGGCAGGTCCGCGGCAACAGGACCTCGAGCAGGTCGTCCAGGATGGGGATAGGCAGAACGCCCCCCTCTCTCGTGTGCGGGGGGCGCTACGTCTGCCGGATCCCTCGACCCTCCAGGATCACCAGGAGAAGCCGAACTCCACCCGGGGTTCGACCCGTTCCTGGGTCCTGTAGTCATCCAGGACGGGGTCGAAGACATAGGAATAGGTGTAGCGCATGAGCACGGACATGAACGGATAGGGACGGTAACCGACCTCGGCCACCGTCATGGCATCCTCGTTCAGCTTCCAGATGTCCGATCTGGTGTGGATGCCCTGCTTGGCATAGAAGGCCTGCAGGGAGATCATCGGGAAGAGCCGGGTCGCGTCCACATGCATCAGGAACTGGTCCCCGGCACTCGACTCGTCCACCTGGTAGTAGCGGCCGCGCAGACGCACCCGGCCGATCACCGTGCCCACCAGTTCACCGATCCAGCCACGGGTGGCCGGCTGGGAGGCCAGTCCGGCCATGTATTCGTCCTTCTTGATGTCGTAGAGCGGGTCGATCAGACCGGCCCTGAAACCCTCGCTCAGATTCCGCATCTCGAACTTCGCCCCGACCTGGAACAGTCCCATGATCCCGCGCAGGTCGGTCGCCACCCCGTAGGCGAACCCGTGCCCGTACTTCTGCCAATAACAGTCGGCGATGTTCGACCAGTCGAGATAGAGGTAGAAGTCGATCAGGTCGTTGTGCAGCAGCGGCTGCTCGATATCGAGTCCGACCACGTTCAACGGTTCGGAGAGCCGGTTGTCCCGGTCGGTGATCCAGGTGGCTCCGAAGGTCAGGTTCCGGATGACCGGGATCGGCTTGTCCAGGATCTGGAGCGGCCGCACATAACCCCGCCCGCCATAGAGTTCCTGGCGACCGAGGTTGCCGATGAGGGTCTCGAAGCCGAACTCGCCGAAATCAAGATCGAACTGCAGTCCCCGTTTCGGGTAATCGAGGTCGACGTTGTTGTTGTAGTAGTACACCACGAACCCATGACCCAGCTGGGTGTTGGTAAGTTCGCCGATCCGGGCATAGAGACGGTCGCGCTTCACCCCCCAGCGCAGATAACGGATCAGTCGGGCATAATCGCGGCTGCTGTCCCAGTCCACCTTGCGGATCTGGTTGGTGTCGGTGTTGTAGAGCAGCGGGATGCGCAGGCCTACCCCCAGCCTGCCGAAGGCCAGTTCCGGTTCGATCGTGAAGCTGATGAAGGTAGTGTCACCGATGGTGGTGACACCCGGCCCGAAGCGGAGCGAGCCGCCACTCTCCTGACCGGGTGGGAGCAGGTATTCCGGGAACTGGGCCCGGGCCGGGACCGCCGCCGCGATCACTGCGACCAGAAGCAGACCGGACAGCACGAGGGACCGCAGCGGACCGGAGTTCACGCGTCCGGACGCGGGGTGTGACGGCGACTTCGACCTCATCTTCACGGCCTCCTTGATCGGTCGCGCTGAAGAGCAGCCGGCGTCCTGTCTCAGGATACTACAACTCCGGACCTTTCACCCGGACGTCACCCTGACGCCGGGTGTAGTCCCCGTCATCCATGTACTCGAGCATCGGTATGGCGAACTTTCGGGTGAGTCCCCCGCTCAAATCCCGGAAATCACCCACCGTCAGTTCCCCGCCCGCCTGGAAATGCCGGCGGATACGGTCGAGCAGGTCCTTGTGGGCGGCCTTCCCCAGCACGAACCCGGACGGATATCGGATCAGGTATCCTCCGCCGAGGAGAGCGTCCAGGAGTTCCGGGCCGGTCTTACCGGGCAATCCGGCGGCACGCAGAGCCGCCTGCAGTTCGGTCTCGACCTCACCTGTGTCCCAGGGCAGCAGTCCGCGCTCCTCGGCAGCCCGGATCAGGGTGTCGGCCGCGGTCTTCCAGGCTCCGTCGAACCTGACGGCGAAACCCGTCCGGCGCCAGAACGGTGGATCGGCCTCGATATGGCCCTCGCGGCGAGCCCGTTCCAGGACGTGTTCGAGCTGAGCACTGCCCGGCGCGATCCCGAGGGCCGAGGCGATGGCTTCGGCGGAGAGACCACGCCGCATGGGATGCTCCTGGTGGGTCTCCTCGAGCAGCGGGACCAGCCGGGCAACCGCCCGGTCCAGACCTCGGCTGGAGACCAGCAGGTCTCCGACCACCCGCCAGCCCCGCTCCTCACCCTGTCCGGCCAGTTCGTCGCGCTCCCGCCCGGTCCTGCGCTGGGCATCGTCGAGCCGAACCCCCTTGAACCCGGCCCCTTCCACCACCATGGCCAGCGCCTGCATGGGGTCACCCTGGGACTGGAGTTCCAGTCCCTCGGTCACCTTCGGATCCATGCGGCGATGCCGGGGGGGATCGACGTCCAGCACCACCGCGCCGGCGATGGTCCGCATGGGACTGTAGCGACGCAGCAGCAGGCGGTCCCCCACCGCCGCTACCAGGGGTTCTTCGAGCCGGAGCTGGGCGAGACCCCGGGCGCCCGGTTCGAGCAGGTCGGTGCCCAGCAGGCGGAGTCGACCGAACGTTTCCTTGGTGCCGTGATGGACTCGCACCCTTTGGTTGTGTTTGATCGGGGCCGACGCACTCTCCAGGTGGAGTACCTGCAGGTCGACCGTCCGGGTAGGAGTGATGGTCCCGGGCGTGACCAGCCAGGTGCCGGGGGAGGCTTCCTCCACAGTGACGCTGTGCAGGGCGACGGCGGTCCGGGTGGAGGGGACACTGCGGTCGACATCCGCGCCGTGTTGCTGGAGTTCACGCACCCGCGTCTTCGAACCGGCCGGCAGCAGTTCGAGCGGTTCCCCGACCGCGATCGAACCCGACCAGACACTGCCGGTGACCACGGTGCCGATCCCCTTGATGGTGAAAGAACGGTCGATAGGCATACGAAATCCGCCGCCGGCGGGACGTTCAAGCAACTCGGCCAGATGCCGGTCCACCGCGTCGCGGAGTTCGTCGAGACCCTGGCCGGAAACCGCTGAGACCCTCAAGATCGGGGCTTCGGCCAGGAAGGTCCCAGCGACCAGGTCGCGGACCTCTTCTTCCACCAGGTCCAGCCATTCCGGATCGTCGACCAGGTCGGTCTTGGTCAGCACGATGAGTCCGTCGCGGACCCCCAGCAGACTGAGGATCTCCAGGTGTTCCCGGGTCTGTGGTTTCACTCCTTCGTCGGCCGCGACCACCAGCAGGGCCAGGTCGATCCCGGTGGCCCCGGCCACCATGGTCTTGATGAACCGCTCGTGCCCCGGGACATCGATGACGCCTACGACCGCCTCTTTCAGCCCCGGTGAGGTATAGGGAGCGAAGCCCAGGACGATGCTGATCCCCCGCCGGTGTTCCTCGTCCAGCCGGTCGGTGTCCACCC